>JBGTIG010000285.1:0-3787 GCA_041745755.1 Lysobacterales bacterium | reverse complement strand
TCGCCAAGTCGCATCCGGCCCAAAACATCCTGTTTTGTGCGTTCGCCGACGCACGCGCCAGTGGCGCGCGAGCTGCGTGGACTGCGAGGTGTGCTTGCCGAGGCGACTAGGCTCGCACGTCGTGCGCTCGCCAAGTCGCTCCTGCCATGCACATCCTGTGTATGGCGTTCGGCGGGTCGCGCCAGTGGCGCGACGCTTTCCGCCTCACCCACCTCCCAGTGCGCGGACGATCTCGATGCGGTCGCCGGGCTTGACGGACCAGCAGTGATGCTGGCTGCGTGGCGCGATGGCGCCGTTGACTTCAATTGCGACGCGCGCCTCGCGCAAGCCCTGGCGGTCGATGAGTTCGGCCAGGGTCATGGCGGAAGGGAGGGCCAGCGGTTCGCCGTTGAGCGTGATATCCATGATCCGATTCTAGGAGACTGGGCGGCAGAAACGTTCGAGGCGAAACGGTGACAGCGATGGTCGCAGGAAGTGATGGAAAGAGGCGAATACCCGTAGGTATTTAACGAGTTCCAGCTTTCTGCGGCCGTCGATAGCGCCGTTGCAGCCCGGACGGCTTCTGCCGCCCAGACTCCTAAGCGAGCGCCGCAACCGGTTCGCGGAGTCGTGCGAATCCGGGCCCGTGCGGGAAGTCAAAAGAGTCAGCTTGCCGTAGCACCCCACACCTCCTCGAGGCGCGCATCGCGGCCGCAGTTGAAGCGGTAGAACTTGTAGCGCACCGGATTTTTCTCGTAGTAGTCCTGGTGATATTCCTCGGCGGGATAAAACGTGGAGGAGTCGACGATCTCCGTCGCGATGGGTTGCTTGATGCGCCCCGATGCTTCGATTTCCTGCTTGCTCGCGAGCGCCAGGCGCTTCTGTTCCGCATCGATGGTGAAAATCGCGCTGCGGTACTGATCGCCGACATCGCAGAACTGGCGGTCGACGGCGACGGGATCGATGTTGCGCCAGAAGACATCGAGCAAGCGGTCGTAGCTGATCCTGCGCGGGTCGTAGGTCACCTGCACTGCCTCGGCATGACCCGTGCCCCCGGCAGACACCTGCTCGTAGGTGGGATTCGCCACCCGCCCGCCGACGTAGCCCGAAATTGTCGAGGTGACGCCGGGCAACTTGTCGAAGGGCGGCTCCATGCACCAGAAGCAGCCGCCCGCGAACACCGCGATCGCGGTCGATGGAGAGGATTTCGCAGTAGCCTTGTCAGTCCGGGTCCGGCTTTCGCCGTCCGCGGCGCTGCCCGTCTGCCCGCACGCGGTCATCGCACTGCTCATCCCCACGCAAGCGATCAGGGCAGCAAGGGCTTTCGAACGGTGATTTCGCGGAAGTTTCATGTGATCCTCCTCAAGCTTGGCTCGGAAACAATGGTAGGGTTTTCCCCTCTTTCAGGCATTGAACGTCCCACGGCGTGAGCTGTCGGTGATGGTTCGCTTCAATCACCGGAACGCGCAATGACCCGGAAGCCCTCGAAGACCGCTTGCAGGCGACCGCGAAACCGATCGACGGCCGTGCAGCCTCGATCGAATCCTGCGGCAGGCGATTCCTGATGACCCCCGTCGATGCCGGCACCAGCGGGGTGGCGCACCGTCGGCCGCGGCGCTTCGACTACAACCTGATCGTGATCGGTGCGGGTTCGGCGGGGCTTGTCTCCGCCTACATCGGCGCGGCGGTCAAGGCAAAGGTCGCCCTCATCGAGAAGGACCGCATGGGCGGCGACTGCCTCAACACGGGTTGCGTGCCTTCGAAGGCGCTGCTGCGCACCGCGCGGTTGCTGGGCGAGGCGCGCGACAGCCAGCGCTACGGCGTTCGGGCCATGTCCGTCGATTTCCAGTTCGCCGACGCGATGGAGCGCGTGCGCGACGTGATCGCGAAAATCGAGCCGCATGATTCGGTCGAGCGATACACCGGCCTGGGTGTGGAAGTGATCCGCGGCGAGGCGCGGCTTGTCTCCCCGTGGGAAGTCGAGGTCGACGGTCGGCGTATCAACGCGCGCAGTCTCATCCTCGCCACCGGCGCTGGCCCGCTGGTGCCGGATCTCGACGGGCTCGACGCCGTGCCGTACCTGACCAGCGACACGGTGTGGGATCTGCGCGAACTGCCGGAAAAGCTCGTGGTTCTGGGCGGCGGACCCATCGGTTGCGAGTTGTCGCAAGTGTTTGCACGCTTCGGCAGCGAGGTGACCCAGGTGGAAATGGCCGATCGGCTGCTGTCGCGCGAGGATGCGGACGCCGCGGCTCTGGTGGCTCGCAGTTTCGAAGCCGACGGCATCCGCATCGCCACCGGGCACAAGGCGGTGCGGGTCGAGCCGAATGCGGATGGAGGCGGAGGCGGCCGCCTGATCTGCGAGCACGAGAAGCAGGAAGTCGCGTTCGAATTCGATCGACTCCTGCTGGCGCTCGGCCGTGCTGCCCGCACCGAAGGCTTCGGTCTCGATGAGCTCGGCGTGCGCCTGACCGAACGCCGTACCATCGGGTCGGATGCGCTGTTGCGGACCAACTTTCCGAGCATTCGCGTCTGCGGCGATGCCACCGGACCCTTCCAGTTCACCCATGTCGCCGCGCATCAGGCCTGGTACGCCGCGGTCAACTCGTTGCTGGCACCCTTCTGGTCGTTCAAGGTCGACTATCGCGTGATTCCCTGGGCGACTTTCACCGAGCCCGAGGTCGCGCGCGTGGGTCTGTCCGAGGACGAGGCGAGGGAGCAGGGCATCGACTGTGAAGTGACGCGTTACGGGCTCGATGATCTCGATCGCGCCATCGCCGACAGCGCCGAATGCGGGTTCGTCAAGGTGCTGACCGTCCCCGGCAAGGACAGGATCCTGGGCGCGACGATCGTCGGTACGCACGCGGGGGACCTGCTGGCGGAGTTCGTGCTGGCCATGAAGCACGGCATCGGTCTCAACAAGCTGCTCGGCACCATCCACATCTATCCCACCATGGCCGAAGCCAACAAGTACGTCGCCGGCAACTGGAAGCGCGCGCACGCGCCGCAGACGCTCCTGCGCTGGGCCGAACGCTACTTCAAGTGGCGCAGGGGCTGATCCATGAACCGCATCGTTCCGCTGTTGCTTGCGGTCGCGCTCATGTGTGCGGGGTTGCCCGCGCGTGCCGCGTTCGACCACTCCCACGCGGCATGGACCGCCCAGCTCCGGCGGCACGTCGCGTGGAACACCGCCGGCACCACCACGACGGTCGACTATGCCGGATTCGCGCGCGATCGCGCGGCGCTGGACGCGTACCTTGGATCTCTCGGCGCGGTCTCGCGCCGGGAGTTCGATGACTGGACGTGGCCGGAGCGCCAGGCGTTCCTCATCAATGCCTACAACGCGGCCACCGTCGAGCTGGTGCTGACGAAGTATCCGCGCCTCGAGTCGATCAGGGATCTCGGAGGCCTGCTGTCGTCGCCCTGGAAGCGCGAATTCCTGCCGCTGCTCGGCGAGACCCGCAGTCTCGACGATGTCGAACACGGTCTGCTGCGCGGCGCGCCGGACTATCGCGATCCGCGCATCCATTTCGCGGTGAACTGCGCGTCCATCGGCTGTCCTGCGCTGCGACCGGAAGCCTTCACCGCGGCCGGGCTCGACGGTCAGCTTCGCGACCAGACGCAGCGCTTTCTCCGGGATCGCACCCGCAACCGCCTGCTGCCCGGGTCTCGCCTGACGCTCGAGCTGTCGTCGATCTTCGATTGGTACGGCAAGGACTTCGCGCGTGGCGGCGGCGTGGCGGCGTTCGTGGCGGCGCACGCCGATGCCATTGGCGCGACCGCGGCGCAGGCGGCGATGCTCGAACGG
>JBGTIG010000284.1:0-11381 GCA_041745755.1 Lysobacterales bacterium | reverse complement strand
GTCATCGGTTTCGTCCTCCACCAGCAGAATGCCCGCCATGCCCTTGTGTACCTGCATTCCCGTGCGGTAGTGCGGATGGGGGTGATACCAGTACGTCGCGGCGTCGTTGGCAATGTGGATCCGATAGCGCCAGGACTCACCGGCGGCGACAGGATGCAGACCGCTGCCGTCGTTCTTCTCGTCTGCACTGAGCCCGTGCCAATGAATGGTGCTGGCTTCTTCGAGACGATTGCGAAAGGTAACGTCGAGTTCCGTTCCGCGCCGAATGCGCAGCAGCGGATTGCTGACGAGGTTTCCGCGGTGCTCGCCCGCGTACTGCCACATGAGGGTCGGGGGGCCGTCGAGAATATTCGTCGGCGCGACCAGGGCCGATAGCTGCAACGGTGAGTCCAGCATCACCTCGGCCATCAGTCCTTCCGTCCCCGGAAGACGCAAGGGTCGGGAAAAAGCAGGTACGACCACGCGCTCCTGTATTGGCGGTGGATGCCGCAGCCTCGCGATCTGCGCAGTTGCAGATGCCGGACCAAGTACCGCGCCGATTCCCGCCAGGCAAAAGCCACGCCTACTGATCATGCATGCTTCCTGCACCTGCTGGTGAATGGCCGCGGACAAACGCCTGCGCGATGTCCCGGAAGGCGCAGCGGTTGCCGTCCCCTCAAGATGGCACCGGGAAGACTCCAGAACAAGGATTTTCACCGGCGGGTCGGCCACTCGAATTCGAGGTGGCGCAGACGGCTTTCGCCATGGTAGGTTCGCCCAAGGTCCCGATTGGGCAGGCATCGGGACGGCGGTGCGATTGGATCGCGCCGGGAGCACCAGGAGTTTCGTGGCGGTCACGCGCATTCGCACTGCGCACTGACTGCGCTGCGGAAATGCAAAGGGCTTATCGGACGAGGGTCGTCGTGCAAGGGGACTCGCAAAGAGGAATAGCCAGCACCGTGCTGGCCGCACTCCTGGCTGCCTTGGCAGCGACGTCGGCGAGTGCGGGAGATGCGGCCGCCGAGCGAGCCGCCGCGTGGCTGCGTGAGCAGGTCCAGCTGGACGGCACACTCGCAAGCGAGTCGACCTCCATTGCGGAGCCCGCGCAGCAGCGTGCCGAAGCCCTTCGGGCAATAGTGCTCATCGAGGCGCAGTCCCCCCCACCCGCGCTGGTGTCCCGCGTCGCGGAAGCATCCGCCGAAGACCTCGAGCATCTTGCGCGCGCGTTGACCGCGCTACCACCGAACCACCCATCCATTGCACTGCTGCAGACGCGGTTGCGGGCGCTGCAGCAGCCAGACGGAGGCTTCGGACTGCATGCGGATTCGGGCGCCAGCACCGCGCTTGACAGTGCGCTGGCGCTCCAGGCACTTGCGATCGAAGAAGCTGCGAATACGCCATTCGCGCAGTTGGCAATCGGCTATCTCGCGTCCGTTCAGTCGAATGGTGGCGGCTTCGCCGTCAACGCTGAAGATCGCGTTTATGTCACCGCGCTCGCGCTGGCTGGGCTGGACATCTGGAGGCAGCGTTTCGAAGTCTCGGCGAGTGCGGAAGCGGCATCCGCATGGCTCCTTGCCCAGCGGCAGGCTGGACACTTTGCATCGGTGCTGGAGGATTCGGTTGCGCTCCTTGCCTTCAAGCCGCGGACGCTCGACGCTGCGATCCTCGATCCCCTGACCGCCGCCTTGCGCGACGCGCAGCTTGCGAACGGGAGCTGGAACAACGACCCGTTCACGACCGCGCTGGCGGCGCGTGCATTGTGGCTCGAAGCCACGCCGCCGCCACCGGCGACCACAGCCTCTCTCGAAGGCGGGGTCGCGGACGCGTCGACGAACCTGCCGCTGGCAAACGTTACGCTGGCCCTCGTCGAGCGCCCGGAATCCGCCACTACCAGTCGCGCGGACGGGACATTCGAACTCCGTGCCCTGCCCCCTGGCAGCTATACCCTCCGCGCGGGCAGGATCGGCTACGCGACACAACTCATACCCGTGACATTGGCCGCGGGCCAGGTCCTGCGGATCGGCACCATTCGTCTGGCCCCCTCCCCACTGACGGCGGCGATGTCGGGAATCGTCAGGGATCCCAACGGCACGCCGGTGCCCGATGCGGTGATCGCCGTGGCGACCGCCACCGCATCGACGAATTCTCTCGGCGAGTACCAGCTCACGAATATCAACTCGGGCTCCGCCTTGATCGTTGTCTCCAGGATCGGCTTCCAGACCCTGACGCAGGAGCAGACATTTACGGCCGGGCAGAATTACGTCTTTTCGCCCACGTTGTATCCAGAGGGACAACCGCCACCCGACGATGCGTCGGCGACCGGAACCATCATCGACGCGGAAACGAGCGCGCCCATCGAAGGTGCGGTGGTAGTGATCGGAGCCCGATCGGCAACCTCGGACAGTACCGGCGTGTTCTTCCTCGACGAACTTCCGCCCGGCGACACGACGATTGCGGTTTCCGCGGCGGGGTACCAGTCGGCGACCTTCACTGCCGCACTTGCAGCCGGCGCCAACTCGATCGGCACGCTGGGGTTGTCGCGGCCAGCGACCACCAGTTCGCTACGGGGCAGGGTGCTCGACTTCGACAGCGCCGCCGCGATCGTCAACGCGCAGGTGACAGTGGTCGGCACAGGCCTGGCAGCGACGTCCGACGCCTCCGGCAATTACGTGATCGAAGGCATCGCCAATACCTCGTTCCAGTTGATGGTCGAAGCGGCCGGCTACGTCACTGCGCGGTTCGACGTGAGCTTGCCGCAGCATGGTGCCGCGGTACTCGACCTGCGGGTGGCGCCGGAAACGACCGAGACGGGAATCAGCTTCCGCGAGGTGCGCACGAGCAAGCCGGTGTATTCGCCGTACGACGAGTTCGAGCTCGAGGTTGAAGCGTTCAACGCCACGGCGAACCCCAGCGAGCTGATCGTCGACGCGGTCGTGATCGATGCCGAGGGTCGGGTGGCATTCGAGCTGAAGGCCAACGCGCGCGGGCTGGGACAGAATCCACCGAATCTACCGATTGCGATTCCGGCAAACGCGATCGTCGAGGTGGAAATGGAGCGGATCCTCCTCCGACAAGCTGCGGGCGAATACACCGTGCGTGCGCGTGGATTCGATGCGAGCGGGCGCATCATCGCCCAGGGAACTGCGCGGTTCGACGTACGAGCCGAAGCGCTGCTGGGTGGCGGACTCATAGTCGATCCGCCCCTCGCACAGGCCGGCACCGGTACGCGCATCAACTTCGACGCCGAACTCACCAATCTCGGCAACCAGCCGATCCCGGCGGGCGAGTATGAAATGGTCGTGACTCTCGTAGTCGCCGACCCGCAATCCTCGACTGCTCCGGTCACCAGCCTGCGAACACTGTTCTCCGGTTCGCCGCTGGATCAGACGGTCGGGATGAGGGTCGACGACGCTGGCAACATCTACGTCGCAAACGCGGGCGCGCCCGCGATTATCCGGGTGACGCCCGAAGGCGCGGCCAGCATCGCCGCCTTGTTGCCGGCGGGGCACAGTCTGGTCGACTTGGCGCGAACTGCGGACGGCACGCTGTGGGCCGCGGGCAACGACAACCACTTCTGGCGGATCGATCCCAATGGCGCGCAGACGGAATTCGCCTCGACGGAAGTGAACTATCTGACGGGCATCGACCTCGAGTCCGATGGCGATCTGATCCTGGTGGGCAGCGCCGGCGGAAACTCCCGACTGGTGCGCCGATCCGCGGCAACGGGCCAGGAGACCGTGCTTTCCAGTGGCGGGTTGGCGAGTCCCAAAGGCTTGCTGCGCAATACGGATGGCTCTTACCTCGTCTCCAACCGTGGCAACAACACCATCTCCATGGTGTCTGCGCAAGGCGCGGAGAGCACATGGATGGCAGGCTTAGATCGCCCGGCCGGACTCGTTCGCGACGCATCGGGCATCCTTTACGTGGCAAACAGCGGCGACGGCACGGTGCAGCGAATCGCGCCCAACGGAGCCCGCAGTACTCATGCGAGCGGACTCGTGGAGCCCGGCGAACTTGCGATCGACGCCACGGGCGATCTGCTCGTCGCCAGCGAGCTTTCAAGCACGATTCTGCGGGTGGCGCCAGATGGGTCCTCCTCGACCTACGCGGTCGGCATTGCCGACGGACCGCAGGCGATGGTGGAGGACGTGAACGGCAATCTGTACATCGCGAGCTCCGATGGTCGACTGACGCGCAAGACCATCAATGACGAAGTCACGGTCGTCACTACAGCACTTTCTCTGCCCAGCGGGATGACGTTCGATGGGAAGGGAGGCCTGCTGGTCACGAGCCTCGGCACGAACGTGGTCCAGCGGGTCGCTGCCGACGGCGCGGTGACCGTGTTCAAGGACGAGCTGCTCGGGCCGAAAGGCGTGGCGCGAAATACGCAGGGCGATGTCCTGGTGACGGAGAACTACTCCGATCGGATTTCGCGGCTGGATGCTGACGGGAACCTGGTCAGCCGCCTCGAATCTCTGGTCAATAACCCGACCCGCCTCCGCCGCGACAGTTCCGGACGCCTATACGCGCTCAATTCGGGCTACGTGACCGTTCGCGAGGCAGGCGTCACCCGGAAGATGGTCCGCGACGTTTACTTCCAGGACATTCTGCCCGACGGCACGGGGAGCCTCGTCGGGGTTTCGGGTCGCACGGTTCAAGGCGTCACGCCCCAGGGCGTCGTCTCGGAACTCGCGCAACTGCCGTTTACATTCTACGGGGGCCTGGCGAGAGCACCGGATGGGGCGCTGCTGATCGCCGACAACGCCGGTCAGCGAATCGCACGACTCGAAGCCGACAACTCGGTGGTCGATTTCGCATTGCTCGATGGCACCATCGCCGATCTGGCGCAGGCTCCGAACGGCCAGATCTTCGCGCTACTGGACAGCACACGGATCGTCCGTGTTGCTGTCGACGGAACTTCGACGGGGCTCGCCGAATTGTCAGGCGTCTACTCCCTGGGTATTTCGGACGATGGACGGCCGCTCGTCATTATTTCCGGAAGCAGCGGCCTGGAGCTGCAGGCTTTGGACCCGGTAACGGGCGCAGCCACACTCCTGATCGCAGAGGTCCCTGCGCCCTCGGGCATCGCCATGGACCTCGCCGGCGAGATCACCCTCTCCGACGCTGGCGGCAGCGCGTTGGTCGAATACGCCAACGGCGTCGAGATCCGCAGGCTCTCCGGCTTCTCCTCGCCAGGCAGCATGGTCTGGGCTGGTAGCGAATTCCGTTTCGTGGACGGTACGAGTCTGTATTCGATGCAGGCGGGCAGTTACCCGGTTCGTCTGGCAGCGTTCCCCGCGACCTCGCTCTTCCTCCGGGCTGGCGAGACCTGGGGAGTATCGGGGTCCTTCCTGCTGCGGTGGGATGGCAGCAGCGCGCAGTACTCCACGATCGAGGCCGGCAGCACGCTCACTGCGGGCGTTGGACGCAACGATGGCACCGCCGTGGTTGCCGACGAATTCACCAGCAGCGTCAGCGTTCTGGACGCAGCGAATGCTGTCACGCGTCGCTTTGCTGGGCTCGTCGGCCCGATTGGCATGGCGTTCGACGCGCTCGGCAGGCTTCACGTGGCTAACCGCAATGGCAGCGTTGCCCGCTTCGGGCCCGGCGGTACTGCACCGTCCCTGGTTGCCTCCCGCATTTCCGGACTGCAGGACATCGCGTTCAATCTGCCGGGTGTGGCCTTTGTTACGCACTCCGGCTCGGTGAGTCGACTCGACCCGGACACCGGAGTCACCGAGCTGCTTGCGTACGACCCAAACCTGGATGTTCGTGCGCTGTCGGCCGACGGGGGCAGACTCATGATGACGGAAGGCTCCGCATCCCAGCTGCGCGAACTGAACGGCAGCTCGCTCGACATCTTCTCCGCCGGAATCTCCTCGGCATCCGCAGTTCGGGTCGAGGATGACGGCGGAATACTGATCGCCTCACGCTACAACAACAGCGTCCTGCGCTTCGAGTCCGGCGCACTGGCGTTGGCCGCCAGGGATTTGAACCAGCCCCTGTCGCTTGCGACACGGCCCGATGGCGGCTTTGTCGTTGCGGGCTCGTATGGCTCTGCGCATCAGGTCTCCGCCGAAGGCACGATCGAGTCCCTGAGGATCTCGGCATTGCTGCCTTATGGCGCAGGCGTCTCCGGAGTCGGGGTTCGACAGGACGGGTCGATCGTCGTCGGCGAACGGTATTCGGACACGTTGTTCGAGCTTACGATCACGCAGGCGCCACCCGCGCCCCAGCCGGGAGCGGTGCTGCACCGCGAAACGCGCAGCGCCGCATCGCTTCCCGGAGACGGCGCAACAATCGCCGTGGACTTCGGCTCCTGGCTTCCGCCTTTCGCTGGTGACTTCAACGCAGAGGTGACGCGTGCGGGTATCACGGGCCAGGCCAGCAACTTCGTGCACGTGGGCCCGTTTGCGACCGGAGAGCTGACCGTACTCGGCAATCGAACACCGCCAGGTGATCAATCCGTGCCGCTGCGCCTGCAGTTGACGGGGGCGGATTTCACTTCGGTCTCGAGGGTGGAGACCGCGCAGTTCCGCCGGCTGGTTTACACCTCGTTCCCTGGCGGCATGATCGCCGACCGCTCCGGCAACATTTTCTACACGGAAACCGATCGACTCATCAAGGTATCGCCGGACGGCCAGGCCAGCCCCGTCCTCACCGATATCGCTCCGAGGTTCGGACTCGCCATCGACGGCGCTGAGAACCTCTATCTACCGGTGTCGCAAACATCTGGCACGAACAGCATCCTCCGGGTGGCTCCGGATGGGACTTCGAGTGTCCTGGCCGATCTGGGAACGACTCCCACGAACGGCGTGGCCGTGGATTCACGAGACGACGTGCTGGTCGGGACGGTCGGCGCGCTGCTGCGCGTGGACCGTGATTCGGGCCAGGTCACCACCGTTGCCCAGGCGGGGATTTCGTCGCCCCTCGGTATCGCGGTCGACGGAAGCGACAACGTCTATGTCCAGAATTCCGACCATCACGTTTCGCAGATTTTCCCCGACGGCAGCGCACGCACGATCTTCGCCAATGCCAACGGTATCGACCAACCCATTTTCGAAGGAGACGGCTACCCGACCATAACGGCCGACTGCGCGGACAACTTCTACATCACGGCTTTCCAGTGGGAGCGCGTGGGTCAGGTCGGCGAGGAGCATATCCTCTCGCAGGTCGTCCCGCGTACCGGGAACGTCGCCGGACTGCTGGATGTCACGCGGGTGGATCCAAACATCGGGGATATCGACTATCTGTCGTTCGACCGGTTCGGCAACCGGATCCTCATGTGGGATCACAGTACATCGGCGATCTATTCCGTTCCCGTCACCTGCGGCGCCATCAGCGTGGAAGCGCACGTCATCGCGCGCGCTGGAGAGACGCTGAGCGGCTTCGATCGCGCGCCGTCTGCAGTACTCGCTCTCGCTGACGGCCGAACGGAGTACGTCTGGTCGCTGCGCGATATCACCTCCGGCGGGTTCGCGCTCAACTTCGATGCGGACCTCGAGGGGCTGCAACTGGGCGAAACCAGGCCAGTGGCGGACTCGGCCTTCCTCCTCTTCCGCAATACGTTCGTCGCGGCCGACGTGCGCGTTCCGCTCCGGGTGCCGGGCGTGACGGTGGAGAACCTGCTGTCCATCGATATCGCGACCGACGCTGCCGAATACGTGGCGCGCTCGAATGCGCGGATCACCACCACGATGGACAATCCCAACGCGCTGCCCGTGTCGGGCGAACTGCGTGTGAGCGTGCTGGACGCGACGGGCCAGGTGGTGGGAACCCTCGCTACGCAGAGCCTGACGCTCGCGCCCGCGGCGCAGACCCAGTCGCAAGGCGATTTCCCGATCGGGACCATCGTGCCGGGGAACTACGTTGCGCGGGCTTCGTTCGTCGATGTACGCGGTGAATCCTCACGCGCCGAAACGGGCTTCCGGGTGCTGGCCGACAATGCGACGGCGAGTGCGCGCGCGGAGCTTCAGCTCGATCGCGCCCTGTACGACCCCGACGATCGCGTTCAGATCACCTCCCGTGCCGTGAACCAGAGTGCCAACGTCATCCTTGCCAACCTCGTCGCGTCGCTGCGGATATACGACCCGGCCAACGTGCTGCTGCAGACCACGCATCATCAGATTGCGCAGTTGTTGCCAGGGTCGATTGGCACGTTCGCAGACACGCAGGTGCTCGCGAGCGCGCCGGCGGGACAGTATCGCGCGAGCTTGAGCTTGACCGATGCGGAGAATCGCGTGCTCGACCAGCGCGATGCGATTTTCAGCGTACGGTCGTCCTCGGATACAGGCGCGGGACTCAGCGCCACCCTGGTGGCCGACCCCGCGACCGCACCCCGGGGCACTCCGGTTGCGCTCGCGGCGACGCTCCGCAATTCCGGCAACGCAGACTTCACGGCGCTCGCGGTGCGCGTGTTCGTCATCGACCTCGAAGACGAGTCGACGGTCGCAAGCTGGGCTTCCGAGGTGAATGTCGCGCGCAACGGACAGGTCCCACTGAACCAGGTATGGGCGACGGGCAACGCGCCGGCTGGAGCGTACGCTGCGGTGGTCGTGGCCACGATCGCGGGCAACGATCTCCCGCTCGCCCGTGTCGACATCAACCTGACCGTCCCGACCATCGACGTCGATCTCGCGCAGTCCGTCGATGGCGACACCCGCGTGCTCGCGCTGCGCTTCTGCAAGAGTGACGGGCTGGGCACGTCCGCGCCGTCGTGCCGCGAGAACCCGACCCGCCAGTTCCTCGACACCTACCTCACCTCGTTGGGGGTGATCCACAAGGTCGTCGACAGTGTCGAGGTGTTCCGCCGTGAACTTCGAAGCGGTCGATGGAATACCTATTGGCTGAGCGGTGGCTACCCTCTCCTTCGCGACGCCGGGGTGCCCGATCCCGGCACGCCGGGAGAAACGCGGCTGAGCCTCGAACTATCGGAGGCGGTGTTCCGTGGGCAGGGCCTGATACTGGATGGTCGTGTCGACTGGCGGCATGCGACTGCGACCGCGCCACTCGGCGTGCGCTATACGACCCGACTGACTGGCGCCGATCTGCCGATCACGGTTGCTGATACGGATGTCTTCGATGTCGCAGACCTGCGCGCACTGGGGCGCGGGCTGGTGTACGAATCGGCGGGCGCGACCGTGCACGCTCGTTTCGGCTCCAGCGCGCAGGCAGGCGAGCCGGCGATCTTCACTCATCGCTTCGGCGCGGGCCAGAGCGTGCTGTTCGGTTTCGACTTCGTCGCGATGCTCGCAGCTCAGCCCCAGTCGACCGCGCAGATCGACGTTCTCGACCGGTCCTTTAGCCACGCGCGCCCGCCGCTTGCCAACGAGTTCTCGACGGGTGGCTACGTGCCGTTCGTCACCACGGTCGCCAATCGCGCGCTTCCGTTGAGTCTCGCCGCGCGGGTCACCGCCCCTCCGGGCATCGCGATCGAGTCGACCGATCCCGCCGCCGACGAAAGCAGTGCGGATTCGGTCACCTGGCGCTTCGACCTCGATCAGGACCAGTCCCGTGACTTCGACGCCGGACTGCGTATCGGCGAGCCCGTCGTTCCGGCGGTGGTCAGATCGCGCGTTTCCAGAGTCGTCGGCACCGCAGAAACGCTATTGTCCGAACAGTCCTACGAGCTGCCCGTCCGCACCTATGCGCAGTGGCTGCAAACCGCCCGCGACGCGGTGGAGAGTCTCGCGGTCACCGACCCCTCGGAACTGGATGCAAGGACAGCTGCGCTGGCGCGCATCCAGCTCGCGGACGTCGCGTTGAGCGAATCGCAATTCGAGAATGCGATCGGCGAGCTGCTGGCCGCGCGCGACCAGCTGTTGCGTATCCAGTCCGTGGCCATCGGCCCGGCCCGTTCGGCAGTGGCGGAGCTGCTCCGCATCGCCGAGTTCCGCTGGTACCAGGCGAATCCGGGGCCATGAATCACCTTGCGCACGTTGCAAACGGGTGGACTCTCCTTGCACTTGGCTGGCAAGCGGGCGCTCGACCGCGAACGCGACGCGGACCCCTTACCCCTCACGCACCGAACTGGATGTCGAAACCGTGTTGATGACCTGCTTGCGACAGTTGCTGGCGGCGCTGATGATCACCGCGCTGCTCGCCACCAGCGCGACCGCGCTGGCCGATTCCTATCCACGCGGCACGCCTGCCGGAGCGGTCCGCGGCACGATTCCTTCGGAATGGTTGCCGAAGGCAAACCGCCTGCTTGCCGCCGCGTCGAGCGCACTGGCGGATCCGGGCGTGCTGCCGATGCCGCCGCAATCCGCGGGAGAAAGAACCTTCGGCGCGATCGACAAGGACGTCGAGGAACTCGCGGCACTGTTCGAAGAAATCGCGATGCTCACCCGCAGCGTGCGACCCACCGGTTCCGGCAGTCTGGAACTCACCGCAGTGATCGCTGCGCGCGGCGACGGCGATCCGCTCGTCATCGCCCGCCGCATCTCGGCGCTGGTGGCGGAAGCGGGCGATTTCGATCGCAGGCTGGAGCAGGCGTGGCAAGCCGAGAGCCTCGACATGCTGCGCGTGGGAGTGCCGCAGTCCATCGCCGGACGCAGCACCGAGCTGATCGCGCAGTTGCGTTCGGAGAGCAATGGGTTCCGCGCGCTGGCCGCCGCACTGGGCGCAGCTTCGCAGGGCGGAAACAGGCAACAGGCAGCGGGCGCGCTGATTGCGATGTCTGACTGGTTTGCCGATCAGCAGACCGTGCGCGCCTATGCCGCGATCGAAAAGCAGCGCCTGCCCTTTGTGCTGGCCACCGCCGGTCGGGTACCGGCTGCCGGTGCAATGGACACACCGCCCGTGCGTGCATTGGCAGGCCTGCCGGGTCCGGGGCCTGCCGATACCGCGGAAACGGAGGAAATCAAGTTCACGCCCGAGATCCGCGCTCTCGCGCAGCAACTCGGCAATCAACCGGTCGCCATCCGCAACTGGGTTTACAACAACATCGAGTTCGATCCCACGTTCGGTTCGATCCAGGGTGGCGCGCTGACCCTGCTCAATCGGCGTGGCAACGCGATGGATATCGCCAGCCTCACGCTTGCGCTGCTGCGCAGTGCCGGAGTTCCTTCGCGTTACGTGTCCGGACTGGTCGATGTACCGGAAGCCAAAGTCCGCAACTGGCTGGGTGATCTCCCAAGTGCCGCAATGGCTGTGGATTTGATGCAGAAGGGCCAGATCCCTTCGATCGGTCTCGTCACCGGTGGGCAGGTACGCGATATCCGTTTCGAGCATGTCTGGGTCGAAGCGTACGTCGATTTTGTTCCCTCGCGCGGCGCGCGCAACCGCGTGCCCGACCAATGGGCGCCACTGGACGCGTCGTTCAAGCAGTACACGTACGAACCCGAGCTCCCGTGGCGGCAGCGCACCACAACCGCCTTCGAGAACGCAGCGCGCACGTTTGC
>JBGTIG010000283.1:0-9804 GCA_041745755.1 Lysobacterales bacterium | reverse complement strand
CGTCTCGCTGTTCTGGGCGGTGATGGCCGACGTCTTCAAATCCGAATCGTCGCGTCGACTGTATGGCGTCATAGCCGCCGGCGGCACTCTCGGCGCGCTGGTCGGCGGCGTGGTCACCGCGACGCTGGTCGAGGCGATCGGTGCGCCGGCGCTGCTGCTGATCTCGCTACTGATGCTAGAGGGCGCGCTCTGGTGCATGTACGGCGTGCATCGCCGCGCCGGCGCGAATGCCACGAGCGCGCAGCGCGATAGCGGCAGCGAAGTCGTCGGTGGCAATGCGCTGGACGGCTTCCGCATGGCGATGCGCTCGCCCTACCTGCTCGGCATGTGCGGCTACATGCTGCTGTACACGATCGGCTCGACGTTCCTGTATTTCCTGCAGGCACAGGTCGTCGACAGCAGCGTGAACGGCGAAGCAGCGCAGACGGCCTACTTCGCGCACGTGGACATCTGGGTCAACAGCCTCACGTTAGTACTGCAGCTGTTCCTCACCGGTCGGCTGATGGCGCGGGTCGGCGTGGGGCTGACGCTTGCCGCGTTGCCGCTGATCAGCATCGTCGGCTTCGTCGGCCTCGGGCTTGCGCCCGTGCTCGCGGCGGTCGTGGTGTTCACTGTCGCGCGCCGCGTCACCAACTTCGCGTTCTCGCGGCCCGCGCGCGAGGCGCTGTTCGTGCCGCTCAGCCGCGGCGAGAAGTACAAGGCCAAGAACCTCATCGACACCGTGGTCTACCGGCTCGGCGACCAGATCGGCGCCTGGACGAATGCCCTGTTGATCTGGCTCGGCCTCGGTATCAGCGGCATTGCCTTCAGCGCCGCGCCGCTGGCGGCGCTGTGGCTGGTGTTGTCGCTGTGGCTGGGGAAGAAGTATCGGGGGCTGCAGGTAGCGGAGGGCAGAGAAGGCCCGGCAATCCCGCAGGAGCTTCCGCGGGGCGGGTGATGCGTGACTGCTTCTAGTCCCTTCCCGCATCCTCGGGCAATGGGCACCCGATCAACGTCCATCCTCCGGCTGGCGACGTTGCTTCGCCAACGAATGGCCGCTTCATGTACTGCCCTGGCTCGAACTGATTTACCGTCATCGGCGAGACCCGCCGGTGGCGCTTCGACTTTAGGCGATGCTCTTCGAGCAGGGCCGCGCGTGCGGAGCCTGCCAGGTCCTGACTTCGGGTCCACTCATCTGCGGTCGGGTTTCCTGGTGCATCAGGGGTCGGATCCCCTCGTCATGCACATCTGCGAAAAAGGATATGACCCCCTCGTTGTCGCGGCTCGCCTGTTATCGCTGGTCCAGTTCGTGGTGGATCAGGACCACGCATTGCGATGCGAACAGCATTTTCGTTCCGAGTGCGATTTCCTTCGCACCGAGCTGCTCGAGCGTGTGGAAGGTCTTCTTCGGCATCGGGATGTGGTCGGTCAGCAGGAAACAGGGATTGCTGGCGAACACCTGCTCGCGAATCGTCGTGCCTTGCGGATCCATCACGAACAACTGGTGGTCCTCGGCCAGTTCCTTCACCAGCCGTTCGAAGCTCAATGTGCGCACGGTGACGCCCGATTCCACCGGTCGCGATTCTTCCTTGCCCATCCCCACCGACGCATCCAGCGCCTTCGCGACCTTGCCCAGCAGCGCGCGCTCGTCGAAGCCGCCGATGTCGTGCATGCCGTTCGCTTCGAAGCGGATCGTGCGGGAAAAATCATGGGTGCTTTCCAGCACCAGGTAGCAGGTGACATCCGCGCGATGCGACTGCGCCACGAAGATGGCGTTCATCAGCGTGTGCGCCAGGATCTCGGTATGCGCCTCGCCGCCGACGGACGCCAGCAGCCGGACGCTGTCCGTCGGTGCCGCCCGTGCTCTCAGCACAAAGGTTCGAGTGGCTGTCCCAGGCATCGGGCCATTCTCCAAAAAAGGGGACGGAGGTAATTAAAAAAAGGGGACGGAGGTAGTCAAGGGCGAGTCTCCTACGACACGCCGCGGCAATCTCCCCAGGCGGGCGGGCGAGTGAAGGCAGACGCTGGTGCCCTTCGCCTATCGGACCCAATCATGTCCCGATCACCTCGCACGGAGATTCCTGGCCTGCCGATGCACGTCATCCAGCGCGGCTTGAATCGCTGCGCCATTTTCCTCGACGATGAAGATCGTCACCATTACCGTCGAGCGTTGCGGGAAGCGCGCCACAAACACGCGGTGTCCGTGCACGCGTTCTTTCTCATCGACAATCACGCATTCCGCATCGATCCGAATTCACCGCCACCGACGCTATGCAGTAGCGCCGAGTTGCACCAGCGCCCATCCATGCTGCGCATCGATCGCGCCGCAATGCACCGACTGATCTGCCGATCCATCATCAATCCCCATGACGCCAGGCCCAGTCCTGCGAGCAACGTCCCCTGCGGCCATCGCAGCCGAAGCGACACACGAGCCATTGCTGCAGTGCGTGCGCACCGCTCCGGTGGCCTTGTGCACGAGACGACTCACGGCGATTCAAACCCATCGGCAAATATCTGCGCGTCCACCGGCACTAGAGTAGTCACCTGCAGGTCCGTGATCTGACCCGCATCCACGATCACGTCTGGAATCCGCCGTGTCTCATATCCCGGCAACGAAACATCCAGATCATAGGTGCCCGGTTTGAGGTCGGCCAGCAGGAAATTGCCATTCGCGTCCGCCAGCGCGGGCGCTTCATGAGGCTCGCCGGCAATCTCGACGATTGCGCGCAACGGAGTGCCGCCGGGAACGAACAGGGTGCCCCGCACGTCACCGAGGGAACCGCGCGGCCACAGCGCCAGGTCGTCGGTGTACTTGACCGATTCGTTGCCATCGACGTCGATCAGCACCACGCTCACGCCGAAGGTGCATTCGGCGCTCACTTCCGGCATCTGCAGCGTGCTGAACTCAGAGAACGGAAGCGCTGCGGGCGGGCTCGGGGCGAGCGCTGGCTCGGACGGACAGATCAGCGTCCTGACGCGGTAGCGCGTCGTTGCCGGCGCGTCGTTGTACAGCGACAGCTTCAACTCGACGTCCGGATCATCCGTGCGTGGCAGTCCGCGATGCAGAACCGACGCCCCCATCGGCGCCTCGGTGTCGGATGTGGCGCGCATCGGGAAGACATGGCTGGGCGCTCCTTCATTGCCCAGCACATCAATTCCGCGCCACTGGTAGTGGTAGGTCTGGCCCGGAATCAGGTTCATTGTATCGACGTAGCGCGCACCGATGTTGTTTGGCGACAGCGTCGCTATCGGACTGAGCGCGGCAGGATTGGTTCCGCGCAGCAGGGTCCAGGACGCGATGCCGGCCTGACGCGGCGGCCGCAGCGAGATTGCGTTGCGCGCAAGCGGCTGCTCTTCCTCATGTTCGGACAGCTCGGTAAGCGGATAGACATCAACGGGCCGCCGCATCAGGTCATCGCGCGCATCGAGCGCACTGCGCCCCTCCCTGCGCTCGGAACCATCGGTTTCGCCGCCCGCATCGGAATCCGGGTTGCAGGGGTCGGTTCCCTCTTCGTATTCGAATCGGCTGGGCACGCCGTCGCCATCGGGGTCGAGCGTGGCATCGGGCAGGTTCGGATTCAGACACGCAAGCCGATCTTCGTATCTATCCGGCAGCGAGTCTCTGTCGGCATCCGCAAAGTTTGCCGTTTGCAACACATGCACCACTTCGTGCGCCAGCAAGTGGGTACCGTCGGGAAATTCGGCGATCATGCGCACGCGATAGCTGCCGCACTGTCCGGGCTGGCTCGGGTCGTCCGCGAACCCGGTCGGGCTGCCGGGTCCGGCAGCAACCATCATGTCGAACGAATGCAGGACCGGCCCCGAACCGACGATCAGATCATCGAAGCCATCGTCGGTTCCAGTCGGCACGGTCGCAGTGCGGACGCTGCCATCGCAGCCGATGATCTCTGCATGCACGTGGGCACGAGGGTTCGGCGAAACCAGCGAGCTGTTGAGCCGGAACACATCCCCCGATTCGATCCTCGTTGCTGGACTGTCGCTGCGGTCGGCCGGACTAGAAGCTACCTGCAGATAGCGATCCGCGGCGCGACCGGCGATGTCGACATCGACACGTGCACCATTCGCATTCGCACCACCGATGATCTCGTAGCGCCAACGGCCAGCCATCAGCTGCGGCACCACGATCGTGTACCAGTCGCCACCGTTGACGATGCGGGCACCGTTCTGTCCGTCGAGCAGTTCGCTGCCATCGGGACGGAACACCCGCAGCGAGGCGATCAGCTGATTGCCGCCCGTGCCCGCAGTGCCCTCAGGGCGCTGTGGCGTCCGGTCCGCGCCAGCCCGCGCCGACTGGATCGCGGGAACCAGCATCGGCACAGTCCCGACCGGCTGCTCGATCACCAGGGTCTGGCCGGGCTGCAACGCCCCGCTCGCCTCGCTCAGGATCTGGCGGCCGCCAATCACCCCGGCTATCTGTCCGAATGCCGCATAAAGACCCAGCTCGTCGGTGGCCGACGCCAACACCGCCGCGTACCGGTAGGCACCGCCGGTGTCGCGCGCGATCTGCGCCAGCAGGCCCTGATCGGCCTGCGGTCCGAACGCAATCGTATGCACCCGGATGCCCGCCGCGATCAGGCTGTCGCGTACGTCGGCATAGAACAGTCCCTCGTTCTCGGAGCCGTCGCTCAGCAACACCAGGTGACGTGCACTATCGGCGCCGCCACGGGCATTGAACTGATCGAGTGCCAACTGCAAGGCATCACCGATGGACGTCAACCGATTAGGGCCGGACGACAGATTGCCAATCCCGACCTTGATCCGGTCTCGAATGACGCTGCCGGCAACATCCAGAGGAACGATCAACTGTGCATCGATGTCGGGCTCGAAGTCGTTGCCTGCATAGCTGATCAACCCCATCCGCGTCGCTTCGGGCAACGCCTCGACCAGGAACTGGCCCACCTGCCGCACTGCATCCAGCCGGTTGGCATTGGGCGGAAACAGCATGCTGGTCGAGGTGTCGAGCGCAATCATGACGTCGGCCTGGAAATCGCCGTGCACGATGGCATCAGGTACCGAGAACACGCTTCCGCCAAGCAGTATGTCCAGACCCTGGCCGCCAGCCGCCGGCTGCGGGGGCAGCTGCAGTTGCAGGCGGTAGCTGTCCTGGGTCTGGATGACATCCAGCACCGTGGCCTCCAGCCCGCCCACGCGCGCCTGGAAATCATTGCGCGTAAGCCCTCCTATGAAGGGCCTGAACCGATCGATCGTCGGCACCACATCGACCTGGAAGAACGCTTGCGCCGCGGGTGGACCACCCAACCCCGGATGCGATGGACCCAGCAACGGGAAGTCCAGATCAAAGGTCGTCTCGGGCGGATCGCAGCTGACGCTGACGTTGCCGGCCCAGAATCCCGCGATGGGCGCCACGACCAGGTACAACTCATCGATGCGCGGATTGGTCTGGAACAGGGTGAGGCCCCAGTCGACTGCGAACTTCTTGTAGAAGCTGACCGGCCTGTTGTTTCGAATCGCCACCACGCCGTAACCGGCAAGGTTGTCGACGCCGGCCGATGTGGTATTGGCGGCGTCGATTTCCATGCGCATGATGCGGTTCGTCGGGCAGTCCTGTACATCCACGCGCAGATAGCGGGCACCGAAGTACTGCACGCCCATCAGCGTGGTGATCTCTTCGCCGCCGCCGAGGTCGACATCGAACTCCACGGTGACGTCGTTGAAATCCATCTGGTTCGACAGCAGCACCGGATCCTCGTCGCGATACGAATACCGGTTGACGAACGCGGCGCTGGACGACGACAGGTCGAAATCCTTGACCAGGTTGGCGATCGCGAACGCGCGAAATTCGGTGAATACGTTGCGGGCCGGATCGTAGTCGAGGATCGTATCGTTGGTGATGGCGAACGCATCGATGCCATCCTCACCCGCCACTTCGGCGTGATCCCACCAGTTGGTGATGAAGTCCGCCCCACGCCCGGGCTCGAGTGGCAACTGGCCGAACTGCTCCATCAGATAGGTCCAGAACAACGCCGAGTCGTAGCTCGATGACCACAGGTACTGATTGGTGTCATCCAGGTAGCCGTTGACCTGTCCGAGGAAAGTCCCGATACAACTGGCGCTCGGCACCAGATCCAGATCGAGGTAGATCTTGTCCTGCATCGCCCGCGCCTGGCCCTCGCAGGCGGTGTTTCCCCAAACTGCCGAACAGCCACTGAGGCCAATTTCGTCAGCGTAGGCAAACTCGACGTGATGAAACAGTTCGTGGCCCTGGACCACGCGAACGCACGAGTCGGATATGCCGCCGTACTCGGTCACTGGCATCAGGATGTTGGCGACCGGTGCCATGCCGTTGTCGCACGAGATGCTTGCGTCGCCGGTCGGATTCTTGCAGTCGTAGTAGTAGACCGACTTGGGCAGCTCACTGAAGTAGGGGTAGCGGAACTCCAGGTTCATGTAGCCCTCGTGATAACCGCGCGGATTGCCCGGGCCGGCGACGCCGGTACGATCGAGCGCGAGCGATGCCGCCAGGGCCTTGGTCGGTGAAAAGTAGTGGTCGCTCAGCGGATCGGGATCGATGTAGACCGCGTAGCCTTCGTTGGGCGTGACGTAGACGAAATCCAACGGCGGAATCGGTGGGGTACCGGCCAGCGAGGCCGTCGAAAACGCGCTCAACAGCATCGCAATCGTGCAGGCTTTCATGGCTTTTCGACCTCGCAGGGGACACGGCATCAGCCGATCCTGGAGACCATCTGAACGCGCCGCGCGCTTGCACGTCACCCAAAAACTAGGGGGTCGGCGCTGGCACCTGCCGCGTGAGCCCCGCTGGCTGCGGACGAAACTTCAGCGTCACACGGGTTCCGTGGGGCGTGCACGGTGCGATTTCCAGCGATCCTCCCAATGCCTGCGCACGTCGCTGCATCGTCTGCGTGCCGAGGCCCTGCGGCGACCGTGCATCGTTGCCTGATCGGCCAACGCCATCGTCCCTGATGGTCAGCTCGAAGCCCGCGTCGCTCGCCTCGAGCTGCAGCCAAATCTGTCCTGCCTGCGCGTGCTTCAGGCAGTTCTGCAGCGCTTCCTGTACCAGTCGCAACACGTTGACGGTCTGACCCGGTGTCATCGGGATGGCCTCGATGCCCGGGTCGATCGACCAGTGCAGCTGGCAGCCTCCGCCCCGGAATAGCGACTCGCTCCGCTCCCGAAGTCTCGCAAGCGCGGCAATCAGATCTTCGCCGGCAGGCGTCATTGCATCCAGGATCAGACGCAGGTCAGCCAGGATCAGGTCCAGCTCCCGTCCCACCGCGGGAGGATCGAGTCGCCGGTCGCGATTGGCCGAGATCAGGCTGACCAGTTGCCCACCCACGCCGTCATGCATGTCGGCCATGATCCGCTGCCGCTCCGCATTCAGCGCGAGCTGTTTCTCGTGCTGAAGCCGCTGCCGTGCGGCGTGCTCCAGTTCCGTGGTCTTCTGCACCAGCAGGCGGTTCAACTCGAGATTCATGTCCTCGCTGTTGAACAGGGCATGCGCCACGCGGTGGACCAGCACCCCGCCAAACCCGATCGCCATGAACAGCGAGGCATAGTGCGAAATGAAGAAGTCGCGAAACAGCCAATGCTGGGCATCGAACAACACGCACAGATCGTGGATCCCGAGCAGAAGACCCAGCAGGCTTCCCACCAGCAGCCAATGCAGATAGACGTGACCTGAGCGGATCAAGGCACCGACCAGCAGGCTGCACACATACGCGATCAGCAGCAGCACCATCGGCAGGCTGGTGAAGAAGGTCATGGTCAGGAAGTCGCCATAGCGGTCACCGAGCACCAGCAACAGGCCGATCGCGAACACGATGCCGAAGAATCCGACCGTCGCCATTTCGAGCCGTCGCCGTCGCAGCGACAGGAACTGGTGGATGAAGAAGACGAATGAACAGATGAAAACCGCGCGGGCCAGCAGGAACGACCATGTCTGCAATGCGAAGTACGGGGACTCGGTCGTGCTCGCGAAGTTGTACAGGTAGTAGGTGAATGCGAAGAACGCGATGCTCAGCCAGCCATACTCGTTGAACTGTCGTCGCACCATCCAGATCGTGCCCATGAATATCGCAAGCATCAGGGTGACGGACAGGGCGATGCGGATCAGGTCACGCCGGAAGAATTCGAAGAACCGGTACGCCGGTTCCAGCTGAAGCTGCGGACCAAGGTAGAAACTGCTGACGAAAAGCGTGGCGCCGTAGCCTTGCAGCTCGATCAGCAACTCGTTGGGTTGCCCGGGAAGCAACTGCTGATCGGGCAACGGTATCAACAGCGGCTGGTTGATCTGCTTGCGCCGGTGCGACACCCACGGCGTTCGTATCACAACGCCATTCAGGCTCACTTTTGCGTCGGGTCCCGCGCGCGGAATGAATATCGCGGATGCAGCAGCCCCCTCGACAGGAACGAAATCCATTGAAAGCCGCGCCACGGCCGGTTCGCGTTCTATTTCCTTGACAAACGGCAACGCTATCGCATGCTCGTCCTGTTGCCGGTGCTCGTGCAGCTGCGTGATCGCGAATGGCTCGATGCGATGAAATGTCAGGCCAAGTTGGGCGACCAGACTCAGGTAAGCCAAGGCCGCAAGCCATGGAATCGACCTGACGACCAGTGCTGCAGTCCGGTTGCCCAACGCTGCGTGCTCCCGTATCCGGCGCTACCTGATGATGTTCATCTGCTGCGCCTTGTAGACCGCCTCGGCGCGCGAGTTGACCGCCAGCTTGTTGTAGATCTCCTGGGTATAGCTCGACACCGTATGAAAGGTGATGTGCATCTGATCGGCGATGTCCTGGTACGTCAGGCCACGCGCAAGCAGGCTCAGCGTGTGCTGCAGCCGCGGTGGCAACTGCAGCATGGGCGTCGATGCGGGCACATCGGGGTGCAGCGACTCGTCGCGAATGTGCTGCATGATGCATTGAGCCACGGACGGGCTCAGCGGCGGCACGCCCTGCATGATGCTTGCCAGCGCCTGCAGGATGTTCGCGCTGCTGTCCTGCTTGAGCAGGTAGCCACAGGCGCCAAGCTGGATCGCCGAAAGCACCGTCGCTTCGTCGCTGAAGCCGCTCAAGACGATGAACTTCGCGGGGTTGTCAGCGTCGCTCTGGCAGGTCAACAGTTCAAGACCATTGCCGTCCGGCAGTCCAACATCGAGCAGCACCACGTGCGGATTGTGCTGAACGAGCAGACGCCTTGCTTCCGCCAGCGTGCCGCAAGCAAGGACTTCACCCACCACGCCCGACCCGGATAGACTCTCGACCAATCGCGCCTGGAGCCGCGGGTCATCCTCGACGATCAGGACGCTGTCGATGGGCACTGCCATGCAATCCTCGTATGGGCCTCCCGCCCGCCGCAAGGAGGCAGGTAGCAAGCGGCCGCGGCGCACCTTTTCGGGCTCAGTGTCACATTCCCGCCCCCCTCCGTCCATCCGCATCTGGCATCAGTAAGGTGCCCGGGAAGCAGAATGCCTTGCCACGCTGCTGAGAGCGCTGCGGATGGGCACTTTTGCCGGGGGCGATTGCACTGCCAGGGGCGAAAAGTACTCGAAGCAGTTGTCGCGCGAAAACGCACATGCTGCCATGCGCTGCCCGGGTGAACGCCTCGGGCTAATTACCTCCGTCCCCTTTTTCCTAGCCGCGCGGTCCACGTGCATGGCGCCAGCGGGAGATGCCCCACACTGCGTAGCCGATGCCCGCATACGCAGCCAGCAGTCCGAGCGCGTTGCGAAGCGCAACCGGAAGGCCGAGCGTGCCAACATCGATGAAGTGATACGGATACGTGCCCGTCCACTGCGCCCGCACCAATACGTACACGATGTAGGCGAGG
>JBGTIG010000282.1:0-13193 GCA_041745755.1 Lysobacterales bacterium | reverse complement strand
GCCGGCGGCCGCGGCGGGCCAGGCTGCCCCGGCGGTCGTCCCCGCTGGCGCATCGATTGCGCGACGGGGAAGACTCGGTTTCAAGGAAGCGCGGGAACTTGCGGAGTTGCCTGGATCCATCGATGCCATGGAACGACGACTTGCTTCCCTGTCCGAGGAAATGCACGATCCGGCGTTCTTCCGTCATGACTCGCGAAAGGTCGCCGCGCACCAGGGCGAACTTGCGGACGTCCAGCGTCGACTCGATGCGGCGATCGCGCGCTGGAGCGAACTCGAGGATGCGCAGAGCTGAAAATCCCGGCGCGCAACGGCTTGGAGCGGCCGGACACTGCACCATCGTGTATGCGAGATCGAGACGCGCAACCGCCTGGCCAGGCCGGAAGCTGCCCCCACCGGCGTGGATCAGGCCGTTCTGATGCTGGCTGAGGTCGCGGGCGATCCGTCCTGGGCCACCGCCGCTGCCGCGGCCCCGCGGTAGGACGCATTCTGCGGTACGTCGGAGAGATTGGTGACGCCATTGAGCGCCGGCGACTGCCGGAGGTTGTTGCCCATGACGATGAACGTTGCCGGGTCCCACCGGGCCAACGCATTGGTGGGAGACGCACGTGCTCGTCCTGACCATGCACGAGGAAGCCGAATACGTGCTGCAGGTCGTGCGCGCCGGCGCCAACGGTTACCTGCTGAAGGACAGCGCAACCGGCGAGCTGATCGATGCGGTCCGCACCCTGCACGCCGGCCAGGGTTATTTCGGGCCCAACGCCGCACGTGTGCTGGCCGCGCAGGTCCAGCAACCCGCGCGCGACATCACCGATCCCTACGGCGCACTGACGACGCGCGAACGCGAGGTGTTCCACCTCATCGTCGAAGGTCGCGTGGTCAAGGAGATCGCAAGAACCCTCGGCATCAGCGCCAAGACTGCAGAACACCATCGTGCGCACGTGCTGGCGAAACTCGACGCGCGCAACACGGCCGACCTGGTGCGATATGCAATGCGCCGCGGGCTGCTCGACTGAAGCCGTCAGCGCCCGCAGTCATGGCGAGTGGTCGAGGCGAGACCGGATAAAGGTTGAACTGCCTGTCCCACGAGGCATGGCGACGGGCGAAGAAATCCACGCGCGCCTGCGCATCGGCCGCAAACGTCGCGTCATCGCGCAAGCGCGTGTCGAACGCCTCCCGCAGTTGCGGATCCCGCGCGAGCATCTCGCGCGCGATGTCCTCCGCGACGTAAGCTTCCAGGTACTCCTTCTGCTCGAAACGGTTGTTGAACACGCCCCACGCCGCCAGCGAATCGGGGGCCTTTGGTTCTAGCAGCGCATGTACCAGCCGGGCCTTCGGCTGCGCGATCGGCACGAAGACCGCACGGGCTTCGACGTCTCGGGTCTCGGTGTTCCATGTGCCTTCGATCACGGCACGCTGATGGCCTTCGACCGCCGCGGTCCCGAACTCGACCCTGCTGGGCCCGCACGCGTCGGCCGCCGAGACCACCGGAGCGTTGTTGCGCTAGGCTTTGCGGCAGTGCAATGGAGCATTCGATGAGCTCGACGCTTTCCGCCACGCCGCTTCCGAGTGCCGGCCCCGACGGTCGCCTGCCGCGGCAGATTCCCTACATCATCGGCAACGAGGCGTGCGAGCGTTTCAGCTTCTACGGAATGCGCAACATCCTGGTTCCGTTCCTCGTCAGCAGCATGCTGCTGTCCTACCTGCCGGAGGCCGAACGCCAGGGAGCATCCAAGGACATTTTCCACACGTTCGTGATCGGCGTGTACTTCTTTCCGCTGCTCGGCGGCTGGTTGTCGGACCGGTTCTTCGGCAAGTACAACACCGTATTCTGGCTCTCGCTCGTGTACGTGGCCGGGCACGCGTGCCTGGCGATGTTCGAAGACAATCGCACCGGCTTCTATACGGGACTCTTCCTGATTGCGGTCGGCTCGGGCGGCATCAAGCCGCTGGTGTCGGCATTCGTCGGCGACCAGTTCGACCAGACCAACAAGCACAAGGCGAAGATCGTCTACGACGCGTTCTACTGGACGATCAACTTCGGTTCGTTCTTCGCCTCATTGCTGATGCCGATCTTCCTGCGCAGCTACGGCCCAGCAGTGGCTTTCGGCATACCCGGCGTGCTCATGGCCATCGCCACGCTCATCTTCTGGCTCGGCCGTCACAAGTATGTCCACGTGCCGCCGACGCCCCCCAATCCGCATTCGTTCCTGCGGGTCGCGCGGACCGCATTGTTTTCGCATTCTGCAGGGCAATCCCGCGCAGGCCTCGCGCTCGCGGGCGCCGGCGCGTTGTTCGCGCTGCTGGCGCTCGCGTTCACGGCCGAACTGGGCTTCGTCATTGCCGCGCTGCTGGCGCTGGGATCGTTGATTGCGTTCGGCGGCATCGGCACCTCGATGCAACTCGATCGCGCTCGCGCGCAACACCCCGTCGAGGCGATCGAAGGCGTACGCGCCGTGCTGCGGATCCTGATCGTCTTCGCGCTGGTGACCCCGTTCTGGTCGCTTTTCGACCAGAAAGCGTCGACGTGGGTGTTGCAGGGCGATCTCATGACCAAGCCCGACTGGTTCCAGCCCGCGCAGATGCAGGCCTTGAACCCCTTGCTGGTGATGTTGCTGATCCCTTTCAACAACCTGGTCCTCTATCCCCTCCTGCGTCGCCGGGGGTTCGAACCGACGGCGCTCAGGCGCATGGGCACCGGCATCGCGTTCTCGGGGCTGGCATGGGTTGCGGCGGGGGCGATACAGCTCGCCATCGACGGCGGCGACGCGGTATCGATCGTCTGGCAGATGCTGCCGTATCTCCTGCTCACGATGGGCGAAGTCTGGGTTTCCGCCACGGGGCTGGAGTTCGCCTACAGCCAGTCACCGCCCCAGATGAAGGGCGTGATCATGAGCTTCTGGATGCTCTCGGTGACCTACGGCAATCTCTGGGTGCTCATGACCAACGCGAGTGTGCGTAATCCTTCGGTGATCTCGCGAATCGCGGATACCGGTCTCAGCGAAACGGCGTTCCTCATGTTCTTCTTCGCGGTCTTCGCCTTCGCGGCGGCGGCCGCCTTCGCGTGGTACGCGAAGCGCTATCCGATGCAGGATCACTACCGCGCGGTCTGAGGCATGCGGTGCGGCGTCGACCCGAGTCGCGCATCGCCGCGTGCGCGTCGGCAGGCGGCAGTTCGTGCGGAAGCGTTACTCGACGTCGCCCACGAGCACCGGCAGAAAGCGACCCCCGGGTGCGGCAGGTATCGAACGATCGACGTAGTCGTCGGCGAGTCTGCGCTGCAGTTCCTGATCAAGGCAATGCCATTCGAAGCTGTCCGTGTCGCCCGACATCGCCAACTGCATGACCCGCTCGCTGAGTGAGGAATCGCTCAGCTGATCCGGATGGAAAACGGGGTTTGCGGACATGTCGTGATCTTCGGTCATTGCCTGTGGAGTTGCATTGCACACATCGTGCCAAGTCGGTTTTCGCAAAGACATATGATATATAACATACACGTGCGTGAACTTTCCAGAATCTGGATGAAGCAAAGTCCGCGCGGATGCGTCTGTCCCCCCGCCGCATCGAACCGCGTGCCAGCCATTCGCACGCGCTCAGACAGCGTTCGGGCAGCGGCGACTAGTCTCTGCAACCTCTCTACTCGGGATCGCCCCATGTCGTCCGCAATCGAACAGGAAGGAAACCGCTTCAAGACCGTCGTCGAGGGTCACACTGCCTACGTTGATTTCGATCGCACCGACGACACCATGGTGCTCACCCACACGTGGGTGCCGGCGGAAATCGGTGGTCGCGGGGTGGCTGCCGATCTGGTCAAGGCGGCGTTCGACGCGGCGCGGCGCGATGGGCTCAAGGTATCGCCCGTGTGCTCGTACGCTGCGGTGTGGCTGCAGCGGCACCCCGAGTACGCGGACTTGTTGCGCTAGCGAGTTTCCGATCAAGCTCAAACAGCGCCGGAAGCCTGTTTGCAGGTCGTTGATTCCGCTCATGGTTCGACCCTTCGTCAGGCTCAGGACTTCACCACGAACGGAATGATGTTGTTCAGAGGTTCCCTGGGTAGGCTATGCCGGGCAAGCCCGGCTGCTACGGGATGCGGGAAACGTCGATTTCTTTTCGTAGGTGCCGAGCTCGCTCGGCATGCTCAGCCGAGCAAGCTCGGCTGCTACGGCGTGCGGGATTCGCACCTGCGCCGCACCCGGCGCGGTCTGACAAGTGGTCGATTGCGCGAAGGGCCACGGCGCAGGATGCATCCGCCGGGTGATGCTGTTCATGCCTGCTTGCACTCGCGTTCCGTATCCTCGCGTATCGCGTAGCCCATCCAGAAACCGGAGCAACTCCATGAAGATCGAAAGCGTCATGACCGCCTGTCCCGCCTTCGCCACCGCCGCCACACCGCTCGGCGACGTCGCAAGAATGATGGTGGACCAGGATTGCGGGCAGATTCCCGTACTCGGGGGCGCCACCGGCAGCAAGCCCGTGGGTGTGGTGACGGATCGGGACATCGTCGTCCGTGCGGTCGCGGCCGGGCGCAATCCACTCGAGCTCAAGGCCGGTGACTGCATGAGCACGCCGTGCATCACGGTGAAGAAGGACGTGACCCTGGCCGAGTGCTGCGATGCCATGGAGCGCGAGCAGATCCGGCGGGTGCTGGTGGTCGATGACGCCGGCGATCTCTGCGGCATTGTTGCGCAGGCCGACGTCGCAAGGTCCGGACAGAACGCGCAAACGGCCGAAATCGTCAAGAGCATTTCGGCACCGTCCGGACCCTGAGCTCGTCACGCGGGCGGGGCCTGCCTTGAGCGCGCGACGCGGCAAGCGTGGCCTTCCCGCGCACGGTCATGTCATGCTGCCGACCTGATCCCGCCTGAGATCGTTCCACATGCCAGGACCGCTCTACAGCGCCTCCGTGCTCGTGTACCAGCACGAGCTGCGCATCCTCGAATCCTTGCTGGCCAAGGGCCTGGCGCGCGCCAGCGAGCTCGGCTTCGCACCCGAGAATCTGCTGCACGCGCGGCTCGCTCCCGACATGCATCCATTGCTGCGGCACGCGCAGATCGTCTGCGATCTGGCGAAGGGAGGGGGCGCTCGTCTCGCGGGTGTCGAGATACCCGCGCACGCGGATGACGAGACGACCTTCGAGCAACTGACCGCGCGCATAGGCAAGGTGCAGGCGTTTCTTGCCTCGCTCGACGCTGACGCGATCGAGTCCGCCGCGTCGAGGCGCATCGAGCTGACCGTCCGCGAGCGCAAGCTCGCCTTCGAGGGTGCCGAATTCATCAATCGCTGGTCGCTGCCGAACCTGTATTTCCATCTCGGCATGGTTTACGCATTGTTGCGGCACAATGGTGTCGCGCTCGGCAAGCTCGATTTCCTCGAAGCCTGAGCGGCGCGCGCATGCAATTGAGCGCCACGCTTGTCCTCATCGCGATCACGGCCGTGGTGTCGCTGGCCGCGATGAACAACGAGCGCCTGCTCGACAAGTTGATCTTCTGGCCCCCGGCGATTGCGCGCGGCGGCGAGTACCAGCGCTTCGTCACCTACGGATTCATCCACGCCGACGCCGCGCACCTGCTGTTCAACATGATCACGCTGTATTTCTTCGGGCAGCTGATCGAGGGCATCTTCGCGGCCAAGCTCGGATGGTTCGGCTTCTACATCTTCTACCTGACCGCGCTCATCGTCTCGATCCTGCCGAGCTGGTTCCGCCATCGCGAGGATACGCGTTACCGGAGCCTCGGCGCTTCCGGTGCGGTTTCCGCGGTGCTGTTCGCCTTCATACTGCTGAAGCCCTGGGCCATCATCTACGTATTCTTCGTGCCGATGCCGGCAATCGTATACGCGGTCGTGTACGTCGCCTACACGATCTGGGCGGATCGACAGGGCCGCGACTCCATCAACCACAGCGCGCACCTCTGGGGCGGCGCATTCGGCGTCGCGGCACTGCTGGTGATCGAGCCGTCGACGGTGGGTCACTTCCTCGGCGAGATCGCCAATCCGGACTTCGGCTAGGAAACTTCGGCTCCCGCCCTGAGGTTTCGCGGTGCAGGGATCACCGCCGCAAGTCGATCCCGCAGGCGGATTGATCGCGGGCTCGGTCTGCGAAGTCCGCGCAGGACCTGATCAGGCTTTCCCCGGGACCTCTTCCGGCGAGGTGTTCAGACGATCAGGTCCGAGGTGCGGTCCGGCAGGTCTTTCGCGCCGTCCTCGACCTCTGCGGATGCGGTCGACGACATCCGGGTTTCGGCAGACTCGAAAGTGCCCTGGGGGAAAAACGCGTCCAGCCATCCCCAGAAGTGCCAGCCCGCCGGATCCTGCGCGAGCCGCCTGTCGAGCTGCGCCGCGACTTCCTGCATGACCACTTGCAGCGGTCGACCGGCGGGCCGGATCGGTGCGTCCACTTCCAGCAGGCGTTCACGCGCATCAGCCGACAGGCCTACGGAGTACACCACGAGCGGCACGTCGTGCTCGGTCGCCAGCGCGATGAGACCGTGGGGCAACCATGTGCCGTGACCCAGAAGCTGCACCTGCGTCAGGCTGTGGGTTTCCGTCGGGGGAATGTCAATGGAACCGACAATGACTTCGCCCGCCGCGAGCGCCGCCTCGATCTCCCTGCGAGCGCCGCCGAGGAAAATGATCGGTCCTCCGCTGACTCGCTCGGCCACCTGGACCCGCCACTGGGCATAGCGCCGCATGAAGGGCCGTCGCGAGAGTCCGACGTCATCGATGGGACGAAGGAGAAGGCGCGCACGCCGCCCCGGCGCGGTCATTGTCTTCAGCCCGAAAAAGCCGGTGCCGAAGTGGAAGAAGATCGCGATGAAATTGCCGTGCCGGGGAAACTCCCCAGTCTGGCGCAGGTGGCGCCGCATCCAGCGCGCGCCTCGCGTGGGAACGAGCGCCGCGTCGGCGGCTTCGAGCAGGAGGTGCAGACGGTGTCGTCTCTCGATGGTGCGTATCGCTGGGGCGTCGAGGTTGCGCGTGCGTCCTATTCCGGCGACCGTCGCGGCGACGCGCGCCGAGTACAGCGGCAGGCGCGCGAGGCCCCGATACAGCGCGAAGGCCATCGGCCAGGGCAGCGCGAAGGCGACGAACGGCAAGGCGAAGCCATGCAGCAGGTCGAGCAGGTTGCGCCTTATTGCCAAGGGATCGAGACCGGTGAAGCGAATGGCGCAGTGTGCCAGTCAGGCCGGTTAAGGACCATTGAGTGGCCCGGGCTCTGCAGGGAACGTCCGCCGGCCACGAACGGCGGGGACGTGCGCTTGGCGGAGAAACCAGGCTTCGCGTTCGATCCGGCCGGCCCCTCACCCGGCGCTGCGCGCCACCCTCTCCCCGTTGCCACGGGGCGAGGGGAAAGCGCCGCGTCGCCAAGTTCACCCGGCGCTGCGCGTCACCGTCTCCGCGTTGCCACGGGGCGAGGGGAAAGGGCCGCGTCGCCAAGTTCACCCGGCGCTGCGCGCCACCCTCTCCCCGTTGCCACGGGGCGTGGTCACGGGGCGAGGGGAAGGGGCCGCATCGCCAACTTCACCCGGCGCCGCGCAACTTCTAGCCCGGCGTCGGAGGCACCGGGCCCGACGAATTCGGGGGCGTCGCGTCGTCGCTTGCGGGGGCGTTGGGCTGTGCAGACGCGGTCAGGCCACGGCGCTTGAGCAGAGGCGCGATTTGCGGTTCCCGCCCGCGAAAGTCGCGGAACAGTTCCAGCGCGTCCTTGCTGCCCCCACGGGAGAGCAGAGTCTTGCGGAAATGGTCTCCGTTTTCGCGCTTGAGTCCGCCTTTCTCCTTGAACCACTCGACGCTCTCGGCGTCCAGTACTTCGCTCCAGATGTAGGAGTAGTACCCCGCCGCATAGCCGCCCGAAAAGATGTGGGAGAAATAGGTGGTGCGATAACGCGGCGCCACGGGGGCAAAGTCGACCCCCGCGTCGGCGAGCGCGCGCGCCTCGAACGCGAGCACGCCATCCGCGGACGGCACGCCCGCTGAGTCGGTCTGGTGCCAGCGTTGATCGAGCAGTGCGGCCGCCAGGTATTCCGTCGTCGCGAAACCCTGGTTGAACTGCTCGCTCGCCAGCACCTTGTCCAGCAGCGCCTTGGGCATCGGCTCTCCCGTCTCATGATGCTTCGCATAATTGGCGAGCACCGATGGCCAGGTCGCCCACATCTCGTTGACCTGCGAGGGGTACTCGACGAAATCGCGAGGCACGGAAGTTCCCGAGAAGCGGGGATAACGCACGTCCGAGAACATGCCATGCAAGGCGTGCCCGAACTCATGGAAAAGCGTCGTGACCTGGTCGAACGTGAGCAGGGTCGGCTCACCTGCAGGCGGTTTCGGAATGTTCAAATGGTTCGCGACGACAGGGTGGGTGTTCTCGAGCTCGCTTTGCGAGACGTACGCGTTCATCCACGCGCCGCCGCGTTTGGACTCCCGTGCGTAGAAGTCCGTCAGAAAAAGCGCGAACGGCTTGCCGTTGTCAAATACTTCGAACACGCGCACGTCCGGATGATAGACGGGCAGGTCGCGGCGTTCCTTGAACGTCAATCCATAGAGCTTTTCGGCAGCATGGAACACGCCATCGACCAGCACGTTGTCGAGTTCGAGATAAGGCTTGAGTTCGTTGGCATCGAAGTCGTAGCGTTGCTTGCGGAGTTTCTCGGTGTAGAACGCCCAGTCCCAGCCCGCAATGGCGAAAGGCTCGGTGTCACCGGCCCGGGCCTCGTCGTCGACGATTTTCTGCAGGTCGGCGGCCTCGCGCCTGGCGTTACCTACGGCCGCGGGTGCGAGCTGCGCGAGAAGCTTGTTGACCGCGTCCGTTGTCTTCGCAGTCTGGTCCTCGAGCGCGTACGTCGCATGGTTCCTGTAGCCCAGCAGCTGCGCACGTTCGGCCCGAAGTTTCGCCGTGCTGGCGACGATGGCGCGATTGTCGAACTCGCCGCCCTGGCTGCCGCGCGTGTTCGACGCCTGGTAGATTCTTTCGCGCAGGGCTCGATCCGTCAGGGATTCGAGCGGCGGCTGGTCGGAAGTATTCTGCAGCGCGATCACGAACTTGCCTTCCAGCTTGCGGGATTTCGCGGCCTCCGCCGCCGCCGCGATCTCGTTGTCGTCAAGACCGGCGAGCTCTGCACGTTCATCCACGACAACTGCCGCAGCGTTCACTTCCTTGAGCACGTTCTGGCCGAATTCGGTGTTGAGCTTGGCCAGGGTCGAGTTGATTTCGCGCAGGCGCGTCTTTTCAGCTTCGCCCAGGCGGGCGCCGGCGCGTACGAAGTCCGTGTGGTAGCGCTCGAGAAGGCGGCGCGATTCCGGGTCGAGCTCGAGTTCATCGCGCCTCTGGTGAAGCGAATCCAGACGCTTGAACAGCGCACCATCGAGGAAGATCGCGTCCCGGTGCGCGGAGAGCAGCGGCGCGACATCCGCCTGGATCTTCTGGCGTTCCGGGTTGGTGTCGGCGCCCACCAGGTTGAAGAACACCGAACTGGTGCGCGACAGGACGTCCCCGCTGAGCTCGAGGGCGACCAGGGTGTTCTCGAACGAAGGGACGTCCTTGCGCAGCGTGATCGCGGCGATTTCGCGTCGCTGCTGCTCCATTCCCGCCTTGAACGCCGGCATGAAGTGCGCGTCGTCGATGCGGTCGAAGTGCGGATACTGGTACTGGAGCGTGCTGACCTCGAGAAACGGATTGTCGGCGGCGGGTGCGTCGGCGGATGCTGCGTCCGCTTCGTTCGCCATGGCGTCCGTCGCTGCAGGCACCTCGGCGGCGCGGCCCGCGGCTGCGGCAAGGGAGGCGGCAATCGTTGCGGACAGGGCCAGGGCCAGCGGGGACTTCATCACGCATCTCCAGGTTCGAATCCCGCCAGCGTAGCGGCCTGGCCGCATGCATGGCGCGTGACTAAAGGCACGGGTGGGAAGATGGCGCTGCGGATGTTCAGGCGGCGGAGCGCGTCGGAGCCCCGGGGGAATTTCCGGCCGCAGCGAAATGTTCCCAGCCGGGACGCGGTGCGAATCTCGCTCCGTGCGAGTCCGCGAGTTTCGCCAGCCGCGCGAGCAGTTCGGCGGCACCGGTGTCGCGAACGTACCTGAGGGGCCCGCCGCGAAACGGTGCGAAACCGGTACCGAAAATGACTCCGGCATCGAGCAGGTCCTCGGAGTCCACCACACCCTCGTGCAGGCAGGCGACCGCCTCGTTCACGAGCGGCAGGATCAGGCGATCCTCGAGGTCTTCTGGGGTCCGGTAGTCGGCGGGTACTTCGGGCTTGACCGCGCGGCCCTCCTTCCAGACATAAAAGCCCTCGCCGTCCTTCTTACCGCGCTTGCCCGCAGCCAGCTTGGCGTCTATTCCGTCCGGCAGCTCAAGTCCGAGGAACGGGGCGAGGATGCGACCGACACTCGCGGAAACGTCGAGGCCAACGACATCCGACAGTTCGATCGGACCCATCGGCATCCCGAAATTCTTCGCGGCGCGATCGATCACGGGCGCGGGAATGCCTTCCTCATGGGCGCGCACGGCTTCGAGCAGGTACGGCATGAGTATGCGATTGACCAGGAACCCGGGCGTTCCCGCCACGGGCAACGGCAGCTTGTCGATGGCGCGCACGAATCCCGCCACGCGGCGTTCGGTGCGCTCGTCGAGGCTCGCGTGGCGCACGATCTCTACCAGCGGCATCTGGGCCACGGGGTTGAAAAAATGCAGTCCCACGAAGGCGTCGGGTCGTGTCAGGTTCGCGGCGAGTTCGTCGATGGCGATGGACGACGTGTTGGTGGAGAGAATGGCGTCCTCGGGCAGTCGGGGTTCCACGCGCGCGTACAACTCGCGCTTGGCCTCGAGGTTCTCGAAGATCGCTTCGATGGCGAGCTGGCATTCACCGAGGCGCGCCCCTTCGGTATCGGCGGCAAGGCGCGCCTTGCCCTCGGCGATGCGTTCCGGCGTCTTCAGTCGCTTGTCGAACTGCGGCGCCACCCGCTCGAGCGCCTTCTCGACGATGGTGGCCTCGCGATCCTCGAGACCGACGTCGAACCCTGATAGCGCGACGGTGGCGGCGATGTCGGCGCCCATGACGCCCGCGCCCACGACGTGCACGCGCCGGATGCCATGCTCGTCCCTGGCGCCCAGGCCCTTCAACGATTCCATGAGGAAATAGACGCGCACCAGGTTGGCCGCAGTCGGTGTGGCGGCGAGCTTCGTCACCGTTCGCGCTTCGGCCTTGAGCAGTGAGCGCGTGTCGCCCCCTGTGCGCCTCCAGGTTTCAATCAGGGCGAAGGGCGCCGGATAATGCGAGCGGCGTGCCTTGCGTGCGGTCTGCTTCGCAATCACGGGCGCAAGAATCTGGCGCGCGAGCCACGTGTTGGTTGCCCAGGCGCGCAGGCGCTGGCCGAAGGGGCGCTCGCCACCGAGGAGCGCCTTCGATGCCGCCGTTTCGATCAGCTTGTCCGCACCGACGACCCGGTCGACGAGACCCGCTTTGCGAGCGGCCGCTGCGCTCAGGCTTCGACCGGTCAGCATGAGCTCGAGCGCCTGCGGCGCGCCGATCAATCGCGGCAGGCGCACGCTGCCGCCCCATCCGGGAATGATGCCGAGCTTGATCTCGGGCAGTGCGATGCGGGTCCTGGAATCATCGGAGGCGATGCGATGCCGGCAGGCGAGTGCGAGCTCCGTGCCCCCACCCATGCAATGACCATGGATCGCCGCCACGGTGGGGCAGGGCAGTCGCGCGAGGCGATCCAGGATGCGCTGTCCGCGTTCGATCGCGTCCATGACGCGGTCTTCGCGGGCCAGCTGTTCGAACTCGCGGATGTCCGCGCCAGCGATGAAGCCCGCGGGCTTTGCCGACGCGATCACCAGACCCCGGGGCGGTTCGAGAGCGATCCGTTCGAGCAGCGCGTCGAGTTCGGCCAGGACCGCGCGCCCCAGCGTGTTGACCGACGCCTCGGCGCGATCGATCCAGAGCACCAGCACGCCGTCGGCGCGGGATTCGCAGCGCCAGTGCCGAGGTCTCAATCCTGGAAACATGTTGCGCTCCGAGGGTACGGGAAGGGTCTGGCGCATCATCCCGCAATTTGGTTCCGGCGGTGATTGCGGGACGTTTCCACCGGGTTCGGAATCCCATGAACAAGCCCGGAGTTTCCGCGACGCCGGGATGCAACGGCGCAAGCGATTGATTCGCGGGAGCCGGGTGCGGTCTTCGGCCGGACCCGGCGCGGCCTGACAAGTCCGGGCAGGACAGGATCAAGCCTTCCTTAACAACTTGTGAACTTTTCGGAAACCTGCGGGTCTAGCCCTAAGCTTCACCCATTGAGCAGAGTTGAATGGAGTTGATGCCCAATGGGCGAACCGGAACCGGACCAGCTGCTGGTGGAGCGCGTGCAGGCGGGCGACAAGCGCGCCTTCGACCTCCTGGTGCGGCGCTACCAGACGCGCATCACTGCGGTGATATCGCGTTTCGTCAAGGACTGGAGCGAATGCCAGGATGTTGCCCAGGAGTCTTTCATCCGCGCGTATCGCGCGTTGGGAAACTTCCGCGGCGACAGCCAGTTCTACACCTGGCTCTACAAGATTGCGGTCAACACGGCGAAGAACCATCTGGTGGCGCAGAAGCGGCGCCCGCCGGGCGACGATGTCCAGGTCGAGGACGCCGAGCATTTCGACGTCGGCTTCCAGATGAAGAATACGGCCACGCCGGAGCGCGAATTGATGCGCCAGGAAATCGAACGAACCGTGTTCGCCACGGTCGAAGCACTACCGGAAGAATTGAAGACCGCGATCACCCTGCGCGAGGTCGATGGTCTGAGCTACGAAGAGATCGCGCAGGCGATGGATTGCCCGATCGGCACGGTGCGCTCGCGGATCTTCCGCGCGCGCGAAGCCATCGACGAGCAATTGCGTCCACTGTTGCATGACGACGAGGCACATTGAGATGAAACCGACAGATTCCGGCGAAGATTTCCGCAGGCCCACGAACGCTGCCAGCGCCCTTGCGAACCGCGAGCAGCTCTCGGCTCTTTGCGATGGTGCGATCGAACGCGATGCGCTGCGCTTCCTGCTCAAGAGCCTGGCCGACGATCCGGCGCTCGCTGCGGCCTGGTCGCGCTATCAGTTGATCGGCGCAAGCCTTCGTCGCGACGAGCAGCTGCTCGTCGATCGGGACTTCAGCGAACGCGTGCGCGCGGCGATCGATCTGGAATCCCTCGCGCACCCGGCCGAGGTTCGAGGGTCC
>JBGTIG010000281.1:0-1721 GCA_041745755.1 Lysobacterales bacterium | reverse complement strand
CCGGGTCTTGAAGCGCTTGTGCAAACCGCGTACTTCGATCATGGCTTCGAACTCTGCGAGGGTGCGCGCGCCGGATCCGACCCCCGCGGGGAGCAGGTGTCGCGCAGCGCCGGATGAGGATGCGGGACGGGTCGAACGAATTGCATGAAGCCGCGAGGAATCGCCCTGTCGGCAGCGCGAACCTGCATGTCTGCCCCGACCCCTCGCCCCGGGAAAGCGGTACCCCGCGCGTGGAAAGCGGCGGCGGCGTGCCCGGTACTCATGGCTCCCATCCGTGGTATCCGGTGAAGAGAGGGGCGTAGTCGAGCTGCTTGAGGCACCCCACCTCGAGCGCGCGTGGATCCTGCTTGTCGAGAAACTGCGCCAGCAGACGCGGCATGCAGCCGGCGCCGATCACGTTGTGGCCCTGCCCGCGCAGCACCAGGTGGCGCGCATTCTTCAGTGTACGCAGTACCTCCTCGCCGTAGCGCGGCGGCGTCACCGGATCGAACTCGCCCGAGAGCAGCAGCACGGGTCGATCGCTCACCAGGGGCGAGTGGAACCGGTCCGGCCGCGCGCCCTTCGGCCACACTTCACACTGCGCCTGCATGAGCTCCACCAGGCTGTTGCCGAGCACCGTGTCGGCGTCGTCCGGATTGATGCGCATGAGGTCCGCGTCCTCGCTGCAGATCACGGAGAGCTGCATGCCGTGCGCGATCTGGTCGCTCAGCGACGAGGTGATCATCTCGGCCTGCGCCACCAGCGGTTCGGCACGCCCGCTGACGGCTTCGTGCAGCGTCATCGGCAGCGACGCCGCGAGCGCCGGAGCGTAGGCGAACAGTCGCACCAGGCTCGCGATCACGCTGTGAGTGAGTTCCTTTTCGCGCCATTCGTTGCTCGACGGATCCCGGTACGCCACGGTCCTCGGCGCGACGCGCGCCTCGGCGAGCAGCCGGTCGAGATTGGCGCGCGGGTTGCCGAAGCGCTCGCTGCATTCCTTGTCGATACCGCAGCGCGCGAACTGCAGGTCGAGCGAACTCTCGAGATTGCGCGCGTGATCCACGCCGAGAGTCATCGAGTTCGGCGCGATGCTGTCCAGCACCGCCGCATGGACACGCTCCGGATAACGCGCGAGGTACTGCTGGGCGACGCGCGTGCCGTAGGAGATGCCCACCAGGGAGATCGTCTCGGCGCCGAGCTTCGCGCGCACGAGGTCCAGATCCTGGATCGCCACCGTCGTCGTGTAGAAGCGCGGATCGGCGCGTCCGCGCAAGCCCTCGAGGCAGCGGCGCGTGAAAGCGCGCAGGGCGCCAGCGGAGAAATCCTCCTCGTCGACCACTGCGGGCTCGCCGTCGCGGTCGCGACAGACCAGCGGGTTGGACTCGCCGGTACCGCGTTGATCCAGCAGGAAGATATGGCGGCGCTTGCGAACCTCGCGGAAGGCGGGCGCGATTCCCGGATAGCTGTCGCGTGCGGATTGCCCGGGCCCTCCCGCCAGCATGAAGACCGGGTCGGCCGCTGCCTTCGAATCGCGCGCGGGTACCCACGCCAGCGCAAGGTCGATCTTGCGCCCGTCGGGGGCTGCGGGATTCTCGGGAACGCTGACCGTGGTGCACAACGCATCCACATCCAGCGGCGTATCGGACGCGGCGAGGTTGCAGGGCGCAAAGCGAAGCTGGCCGTAGGTGCGCGATCCGGCGGGCGCGCTGTCCTCCACCCCTTCGCGCACGCTGGCCGGCACC
>JBGTIG010000280.1:0-2015 GCA_041745755.1 Lysobacterales bacterium | reverse complement strand
GCGCGGCCGGCGCTGCCTTCCGGAAAGACACCCACCGCCGCCCCGCGGCGTAGCGCGCCGATCATCTGCGCCTGCACGCTGCCGAGCGATTCGGTGCTGCCGCGCCGATGGAACAGGGTGCCCGCGCGCGCCGCCAGATTGCCGATCAGCGGCCAGCCCGCGATCTCGTTCTTGGCGACGAAATGCAGCATGCGCTGGCTGTGCATCAACGTGATATCGAGCCACGAGAGGTGATTCGCAACCATCAGCACGGCGCCTGCCGCGGGGGTACCGCTGACCTTGAGGCGCATGCCGAACGCGCGCAGCAGATTGCGCTGCCACGCGCGCACCGCCCGCTCGCCCAGCGTTTCCCCGGGACCCACCTGGATCGCGGACCAGGGCGGCAGCATCAGCAACAGCGTGATCGGCAATCCCACCAGCAGATGCAGCAGCAGCAGCGGTCCGCGCCACGCGTAGCGCAGTGCTCGCAACAGCACGCCGTCGCGATCACGTGGACGCCGGGTGGGAGCGAAGGTCGAAGGCACGGCGATGATCAGTTCGGATCCGGTTCGGTGGCAGCGCCAGACAAGGGAAGTCTCTCACGCGGCACTCTGGCGCCAATCGCTAGAGCCTTGACTCCGCCTGATCGGGAAGGGTTATCCGGAAGGGCCTTGCGGAAGCGCAGTGAACCCGCGGGTCGAGGCCGGTCACGCGTTGCGCAGGCTGTCCACCGATTCCGCCAGGTCGGCGACGTGCGTCTCCCACCAGGTCGGCCCCGCGGCCCAGGGAAACGCCAGCGGAAACGCCGGATCGGGCCAGCGTTCGGCAATCCAGCCGGCGTGATGGATCTGCCTCATGAGCCGCAGCGGTTCGATGAGGTCAAGCTCGCTGAAGTCGAAATCCCGGAACTGCCCATAGCCTTCCAGCAGGGATTCCCGCTGCGCCTCGCCGCCGCTCATCAGCATCCACAGGTCCTGCACGGCGGGTCCCATGCGCGCGTCGTCGAGATCGACAAAGTGCGGGCCGGCGTCGGTCCAGAGCACGTTGCCCGGATGACAATCGCCGTGGAGTCTCAGGGTTTCGCGCGGGCGATACTGCTCGCGCAGCACGCCGCGCGCGTCTTCGAGGGTGCGGGCGTAGCGGTCGCGCACGTGGGTGGGCATCAGCGGGCTTGCGAGCACGGCACGCGCGGGGCGCTCCAGCAGGTGTTCGAGATCGAGCTCGGCGCGCGCGCTGAAACGGGATCGCGTGCCGACGCCATGCATGCGCGCGAGCAGTCGTCCGAGCCACGCCGCGGTATCGAGGTGTTCGAGTTCCGGCGCGCGTCCGCCGCGTCGTGGATAGCAGGCATACCGAAAATCTGCGTGCTCGAAGCGGGTCCGGCCCGCGATCACCAGCGGCGCCACCACCGGCAGTTCGGCCTCGACGAGCTCGGCCGCGAACGCGTGTTCCTCGTCGATCTGCGCATCGGTCCACCGCCCGGGACGGTAGAACTTGGCGACGATGAAGCTGCCGCCCTCGATGCCGATCTGGTAGACGCGATTCTCGAAGGAGTTGAGCGCAAGCAGGCGGCCGTCGGGGTCAAGGTCCAGCGCTTCCATCGCATCGAGCACCAGATCGGGAGATAGCGTGGCGTACGGCGTCGCGCCCGCCGCAATCATGTGGATCGCGTACGCGTGTGCGGCGGGCCACCACTGCGCCTCGCCGTCGCGCCGGCACCCTGGACCAGCGCCTCCACGGTATTGCCGTCGGTGAGGTGCACGCAGGCGAATCCGAGCCCGGCTGCGTGGACCGCCAGCCGGGCGCTGCTGACAAGGACCGGCACGTCGGTCACTTCACTGCTCGCCGGCGCCGCTCTCCCGGTAGCCGTGCCGATCGCGAGGCGGGTCCATTCGGTCAACGCTTCGGCGCTGGTCGCCACCAGCAGCGAACGCGGCCTTCCGCGCAGCAGCGCATCCACCCGGGAATGGTGGCGTCGGTCCCAGCGCGCACCAGCGCGCCGGTACACGGCAACCTCGCGCACGTCGAGTCCGCGC
>JBGTIG010000279.1:0-7268 GCA_041745755.1 Lysobacterales bacterium | reverse complement strand
GTACGCGACGCGCCTGCTCGACCCCCCGAACGAGCAGTTCGCGCTCGAGGTGTTCCGCTACTCGATCGTGTACCTGATGGCGCTGTTCGCCTTCCTGCTGGCCGATCACTGGCTCATGCCCGCGCCCGCCACTTCGCTGCTGCAATTCGAGTCCGCGGCGCTGCAGGCGAACCCATCTTGAACGCAGTCCATGCCGTGAACGCGCGGTCCTGCGAACTCGCCGATGCAGACGCAGCGGCGCAGGTTGGGCAAGCGAATTTCCTTGAGCCCTGCGCTGGCGTCATCGACGCACCTCGTCTCACCGACTCGCGCGCTGGAAGCCGGAGGCGCTGATGTCGTTCCAGACTTCGCCGGAAGTAGCGCAGGTGTGGGTCGTGGTCGTGACGCTGCTGACGGTGGGCGCCTGCGTGGTGCTGCACTATGAGGGCCTGAGCCTGCTGTCGCGCCAGCACCGCGCGCGCCTTGGCGCGATGGGTCGCTGGCATGTGCTCACCGGCATCTTTGCGATGCTGGGATTGCACATTCTGGAGATCTGGATCTTCGGGTTGGCCTACACGAGTCTGAGCCTGTTTCCCGCCGCTGGCCAGATCGAGATGTCGACCGGACCGGTCGACTGGCTCGATCGCATCTATTTCTCCGCAACGACCTACACGACGCTTGGTTACGGTGACCTGGTTGCGCGCGGGGCACTGCGCCTGCTCGCGGGAACCGAGGCGCTGGTCGGCTTCATGCTCATCACCTGGTCGGCGTCCTTCATGTACCTGCAGATGGATCGCTACTGGAGCGAGGATTCGTGATGCCCGCGGGAAAGGCTTGAGGAGACGCAAGGCACACGCATCCCGTTGCCCTTTTTCCCCGCTTTGCCCGGTGCACGGTCCAGGAGCAGAATGTGCCTCGAGCAACCTCACCTGGGAGTCGGACCTCATGAAATTCGTGTACGCGTTCCTTGCGGGGTTCGTATCGACCCTGACCTTCCATCAGGGCGTGCTGTTCGTCCTCCATCGCATGGGCGCAACGCCGAAAGGCGCATGGGACATGACGACGGTGCCCCCGCTCGGCGTGCCGTCGGTCGTTTCGCTTGCGTTTTTCGGCGGGCTCTGGGGCATCGCGCTCTGGCTCATGATTCGCGGACAGGTCGGCGCGAAGTACTGGATCGCGGCGCTGGTGCTCGGCGCGCTCCTGCCGACGCTGGTTGCGCTCTTCGTCGTATTTCCGCTGAAGAAGCTCGAATTCGCGGCCGGCTGGGACCCGAAGATCTGGATCGGCGCACTGCTCCTGAACGGTGCCTGGGGCATTGGCGTCGCCCTGCTCATGCTGCTCGCCACTCGACTTCGTCACTGAAGCCTGTCTTCCGAGTGCCCGAGCGCCGGCGGAACCGACCGGCGAAGCCGGTGACCGCCGGGCGAACCTCCTGACCTCCTGTCGATGCTCCGCGTCCGTCGCGCGTGGCGGCGAGTCCTTCCGTGCAGCGTCAGTTCCGACGCGTACCCGGGAGAAGCATCATGCGTGCATCCGTACAGATTTCCGCACTGGCACTGGCCATGACGATCGCACTGGCTGCGGCCGCCGACGCCTCGGCTCAGGAGCGCCCCGCGCCGGCCGCCGCTGCGCTCGACCACGCCGACGAGATGGCCGGCATCGATCTCGACAGCAAGCTGTTCGGCCATTCGGTGTTCGGCGGCGGCTACGCCGATTTCGTGTCCAGCGGCGCTCCCGGCGAGAACAGCTACTGGGTGTTCGCCCAGGGTCTCGGTCGCTTCGCGTTCGGTCGCTGGTATGCCGACGTCTTCATCGATTTCGGCAATTTCCAGTACGACTTCCGCGCGCTCTACTCGGTGGACTGCATCGAGGTCAATCGCGCCACGCGCGAAGCCTGGATCGACGGCACAGTCATCGAGAGCAATCTGCCGACCAGTGTCGGTCGTCGCGCATTCCTCTACATCAAGGATGGTGGCGGCATCGGCGGCGATGACTTCCACGCGATCACGCCCCTCGTCGAAGGCGTCAAGTGCACGCAGCGTCCGCAACCGAACTTCATGGAACGGGCGCAAAGCGGCAATTACTACATCGAACGCTGAGAGCGCGTTGGCAATGCCGTGTCCCGTTCGTGGCCAACAGGACAACTAACCCGGACGCACGATCGGGACACGGATCAACCGCAGCGGTGCTTCAGCGCCTGCGCGTAGCGACGGCTCATCATGAGCGGTTTCGGCAGGGCTTCGACCACCACGCGAAAGCGGTGGTTGAGCCAAGCATCCACGCGCCGCACGCGTCGGACATTCACGATGACCGAACGGTGGATGCGCACGAAGGCCTGCTGCGGCAACCGCGCCTGCCAGTGTCGCAAGGGCTTGGGTACCCTGTGCTCGAGTCCGTCGACGCAGTGCACGCGCGTGTAGTCGCCTTCCGCCACCACCGCGACGACATTGCCCACCGGCAGGAAGGTCGTACGGCCACCCGTCAACGCCAGGAACAGGTGATCGTCGTACCCGAGCGGCAGCTCGCGCGCCGCCTCGCTGCCGGCCAGCGTTCCCTTCACTTTAGCCAGCGCGGTCTCGAGTCGTTCGGGGTGCACCGGTTTCAGCAGGTAATCCACCGCACTCACCTCGAACGCGCGCAACGCATGTGCCTCGTAGGCCGACACCACGATGGTCCGTAGTCCCGCAGGCGCCGACGCGAGCAGGTCGAAACCACTGCCTCCCGCCAGTTCGATGTCGAGAAAGGCGAGCACCGGTTCGCGGTCGCGCAGCAACGCACGCGCGGTGTCACAGTCTGCGGCTTCGCCCACCAGTTCGATCCCGGGCATGCGTGCGAGCTGGCGTACCAGTTCCTCGCGCACGAGGCGCTCGTCCTCCACGACGATGGTGCGCAGCGGCTCAGGCGACATCGAGTTCGAGTCTCGCGAGCACGCCGTTTGCTGCCGGACCCACCGCGAAGCGCCAACGGCCGCCCGCGCATTCGGCCAGTCGATTGCGTACGTTGGACAGACCGACGCCCGAGCGGTCGAACTCGGGTCCGCGTCGATCCTCCGCCCCGACCCATCGACCCGAATTTCGCACCTCCAGCACGCAGCATCTGCCCACTCGCTGCGCGGTCACCTCGATGATGGCTGGACCGCGCCGAGTCGTGCGCATACCGTACTTGACGGCATTCTCGACCAGCGGCTGGACCAGGAACGCCGGCACCTCGACATCGGCCACCGCGGCGTCCATGGACACCGCAAAGGAAATCCTTTCCTCGAAGCGCACCTTCTGGACCGCAAGATAATGCCGGATCGCCTCGAATTCGCGTGCCAGCGAGGTGGAGTCGGCGGCGCCATCGAGCAGCGAGTACCTCAGGAATCCCGTGAGGTCAGCGATCACGCGCCGCGCGCGCTCGGCATCTTCGCGCACGAGCGCGTGCAGCGAGGCCAGGGCGTTGAACAGGAAGTGCGGGTTGAGCTGGTAGCGCAGCATCTGCGCGCGTGCGCGCTGCGCGTCCGCGAGCGCCACGCGCAGGTGTTGTTGCTCGTCGCGCAGTGCAAGCCCATGGCGAATGCCGAGGTAGAGCGCTGTCCAGGTCAGGTACACGAGAAACTCGAACAGCAGCCCCTCGACACTGGCGAGCCATGCTCCCACGCCCTGGGCGTCGAGCACCCAGCCGCCCGCGGACGCCGCCTGCGACAGCGCCAGCGACGTGCAGGCGCAGATGACCGCAAGCGCGATCGCTGCCGTCAAGAGACCGGCCGTGGTCGCACCCGCGCGTTCGACGCGCAGAAGCACCGCGCGCAATCCGAGCGTCAGAACAATGCCCTTTGCGATGATCCACAGGCAGTCGATCAGTGCCACCGGAAAGGCCAACTGCTTCGACCAAGCGTACGCGCTCCATCCGCCGACTTGCAGCAGCCAGAAGGCATGCACACGCGATCGCCAGGTAATATTCATCGAAAGAGCGTCTTGCCGACTCCCGTGGGAACGCCACGGGTAGGAGACGCGCCGGCGTGCGCGATCGTCGCAACTTGCGTTCGCCACGCGGCACCAGAAGGTGCCGCACCGCGCTATCTGAGCTCGAACACCACGTTGAGTGAAATCGCGTGTGTTTGCTCGCCGGGCATCACCGGCGTCGTGCGCGAATCCATCGACATCTCGGCCTTGGCCATCATCATCGGTCGCGGCGGCTGGAAACCCGCGCCGGATTCATCGATGCTGACGATGCGGCCGACGGTCAGGCCGATCGCATCCGCATACATCTTCGCCCGGGCCTGCGCTTTGGCGAGCGCCACGCGGCGTGCTTCGTCCAGCGCGGCCTCCGGCTTGTCGAGGGTGAACGTGGGGCCGTCGATCTGGTTCGCGCCCTGCGCCACCAGTGCGTCCAGGACCTCGCCGACTTCGCCGATATCGCGCACCTTCACACTGACCCGGTTCTGCGCCTGATAGCCATTGAGCCTGGGTGGCTGGTTCTCCCCATACTGGTAGCGGGGTTGCAGATTGACGCCGCTGGTCTGCACGTCCCGATCTTCGATGCCCGCGCGCTTGACCGCGGCAACCACGCGATTCATCTGTTCGGCATTCGCGGCGAGCGCCGCCTTCGCGTCGGCAGCTTCGGTCACCACACCGACGCCGATCTCCGCGACATCCGGGGCACGCTGCACTTCGCCCTGGGCGGACACCTGCAGCAGGGTTCCGGTCGTCGCCGCGGGAGCCACGGGCTGGGCGAGGGCATTGCCTGCGACGAGCAGCAATATCCCGGTCACTGAGGCATTCATTGCGCGCATTCAACGTGCTCCGCTGGCGGTGTTGGCAGTCTACGGTGTCGCCGGGCCGATGAACCACGCGGTAATCCCCAGGCTGACGGGAGTCCGGCGGTCACCGCAGCCGACAGCCGACGCCGGAAGCACGCGCGACCGGGAGCGGCTACAGGGCGCTGCCACCCCGCGCAAGGCCACCGCCGGGTCGCCGTCGCCGAGCGACCGATGGGGGTAAAGTCGGGATCGTGAGCGACCTGATCGAACTGCTGGAGCGCGCCGCCGCGGGGGACCGGAAGGCTTACGACGCTGCGTACGCCGAGGTGTATCCGGTACTCAAGCGCCTCGCGCGCGGCCAGAAGCGGCGGGTCGGTTCGCGTGACGACGCCAACACCACGTCGATCGTCAATGACGCGTGCCTGCGGCTCATGCGCAGCGCATCGCCGCGCGACGAGGCGCATTTCTACGGCATCGCGGCCAGCGCGATGCGGCAGATCCTCATCGATCGCGCGCGCCGGCGCATGGCGGAGAAGCGCGGCGGTGGCGACGTCACTTCGCTGGATGGCAAGGAGGATCACGCCCAGGCCGTCGACGGTTTGCCGAACGTCGATGTGCTCGCGCTCGATCAGGCGCTGGCCGGGCTTGCCGAAGTCGACGCGCGTCTCGCGCGCGTGGTCGAGTGGCGGGTTTTCGCCGACCTTGATCTTACCGAAATCGGCCGCGTCCTGGGCGTCTCCGAACGCACGGTCCGGCGCGATTGGCGACGCGCCCGTGCGTACCTGTTGCTGCACCTGGACGACTCATCGAGGTGACCGCCGCCGATCCCGGTTCCTGGACGCGCGCGATGGAAGTGTTCGACGCGCTGGTGGACTTGCCTGCGGCGGAGCGCCTGGAGGCTCTGGCGTCTCTCGAGATCGAATCGCCGCAGTTTGCGCGGCGCGTGCGCGACTTGCTCGATGCGGACGCGCGGGGAATAGCCTCCGATGAGTTCGCAGCAAGTGCGAACGGTCAATCGCCGGAGACGGCCCCCGATCCATTCGCGGCAGGCGCGGCACGCCGCATGGCGGCAAACCCGCGTCGATTCCCTGAAGGTGAGGCCTCAGGCGCAGCAGGAGTTGCGGGAAGGGCAACACCAGCAACAGCAGCCGAAGCAGGCGGGGGGCGGGGTGAGGTTGCGGGCGGGGGAGGGGATGAACCGGAGATGGGGGTTTCGAATTGGCCGCGCGTTCCGGGTTTCCGCGTGCTGGGAGAACTCGGTCGCGGAGGCATGGGCGAGGTATTTCTCGCCGAGCGGGAGACGGAGGAGTTCGTACAGCGGGTGGCGCTCAAGCGCATGACCCTCGGCAACACCGATCCCATGCTGCGCGAACGCTTCAAGCGCGAACGCCGCATCCTCGCGCAACTCCACCATCCCAACATCGCACACCTGCTCGATGGCGGGCTCGACGCTGACGGCAATCCCTACTTCGCCATGGAGCTCGTCGAGGGAGAAAGTCTCACGCGTTACGCAAAGTCGCAGGATCTGGACCTGCGGGCACGGTTGCATCTTTTCATCGTGGTTTGCGAAGCGGTTGCGCATGCACACGCCAACCTCGTGGTGCATCGCGACCTCAAGCCGTCGAACGTGCTGGTCGACGCGGGCGGTGAGGTGAAACTGCTCGACTTCGGCATCGCCAAATTGCTCGCGGCCGTGGATGACCAATCCACCACGACCATCGCCATGACGCCTGCGTACGCGGCGCCGGAACAACTCCTGGGCGAGCCGATCTCCACGGCAACCGACGTGTACTCCCTCGGCGTGATGCTGTATGAGCTCCTGGTCGGATACCTGCCGGAACGCAGCCTGCGCGATCGCATGCGCGAAGCCGTCACCGAGCAGGACTCGATGGAACGACCGAGCACCGGTGTCGTCAACCCGCGAGGTGCGGAGACGACCTGGACGGACGTACGCCAGCGCCAGCGTCTGGCGCAGCAGTTGCGAGGCGATCTCGATCAGATCGTACTGCTGGCGCTGCGTCGCGATCCGGCACGGCGCTACGCGTCTGCGCAGGCGCTCGCGGACGACCTGAAGCGCTACCTTGACGGCCACCCCGTGCGCGCATTTGCGGATCGCTGGCAATACCGTCTGGGCAAGTTCCTGCGCCGAAATGCGTGGGCGAGCGCTGCCGCGACGCTTGCCGCGGTCGGCCTCATCGTCGCGTCCGTCGTGTCGCTGTCCTTCGCCAGCAGCGAACGTGCCGCGCGCGCTGCGGCGGAATCCGCGCGGGAAGTCGCCGATGCGGAGCGGCGAAAGGCACAGGCGCAGGCCGAACGGGCCACGCGCACCACGGACTTCGTGGTCGACATATTCCGCGACGTCGATCCCCTGTCGGGGGCAGGCGGCAAGGGCGACGACTACACGGCCGTGGAGCTGCTCGACGCGGCGGCCCAACGCGTCAACGCGGACCTCGGCGACATTCCCGAATCGCAGGCGGAACTGCGCGTGGCGCTCGCCACCAGCCTCCGGGCTCTGGGTCGGCCGCAATCGGCGCTGCCCCTGCTCGAC
>JBGTIG010000278.1:0-5352 GCA_041745755.1 Lysobacterales bacterium | reverse complement strand
TTCGGCGCTGGCCCTGCTCTCCGGGCGCTGGCACGCGCAGGACCCCCGCTCGCGCCTCGCGCGCCTGCGCGAGGCGCAGTTGCGCCTGTGGCGAGGGTTGCGATCAGCTGTCGAACAGCGGCAGCGGGTCGACCGCAATCGACTTGTCACGCTCGCGCGTACACTGCATGCGGCGAGTCCGCTGGCCACCCTCGCGCGCGGATACGCGATCGTGACGACCCCTGGCGGTGCACTGGTGCGGACTGCACAACGCGTAGCCCCGGGTGACCCGCTCGATGTGCGACTCGCCGATGGCTCGCTGGGCGTGGCCGTGACGACGGTGCGATCGGAGCCCGGCCAGGACCCGATCGTCGGTGGCCGCCGGATGCTCGGGGAGGCCACGGGCGACTGAGGGCGCCGGCCGCGGCAAGGATCTGATCGCACGGGATCCGGGCATTGCGGGCTCAACGACAGGCGATCGGTCGCGCGCGACGATAAAGCGATTGATGCTGCGGGCCAGTGTGGGGACAATCGAAAGAGCGGACGCCCGGCAGGCGGCCGATTCTCGAAATCAACGCGGCGGCGCGCAGGCGCGGCAGCCATCAACAGGGGATTCCATGAAAGCTTCCGATCTGTTCGTCCGTGCGCTCGAGGCCGAGAACGTGGAGTACGTCTTCGGCATTCCCGGCGAGGAGAATCTGGACCTGCTGGAGTCGCTTCGCACTTCCAGCATCAAGCTGATCCTCACCCGTCACGAACAGGCCGCGGGATTCATGGCCGCGACGTACGGGCGCCTGACCGGAAAGGCCGGGGTCTGCCTCGCGACGCTCGGTCCCGGAGCGACGAACTTCGTCACGGCGGCGGCCTACGCACAGCTCGGGGCGATGCCGATGTTGATGCTGACGGGGCAGAAGCCGGTGAAAGCCAGCAAGCAGGGACATTTCCAGATCGTCGACATCGTCGACATGATGAAGCCGTTGACCAAGTTCACTCGCCAGATCGTGGCATCGGACAACATCCCGGCGCGGGTTCGAGAGGCCTTCAGGCGAGCCGAGGAAGAGCGTCCCGGAGCCACGCACCTCGAGCTTCCGGAGGACATCGCCGACGAGCACACGGATGCGATGGTGATCCCGCAGAGCTACTCGCGGCGCCCGGTCGCCGACGACAAGTCGATCACGCACGCCGTGGATGCCATCGCCAACAGCAAGCGCCCTCTCCTCATGGTGGGTGCGGCGGCCAACCGCAAGACGACCTCCAAGATGCTGCGCGAGTTCGTGGAGAAGCTCGGCATTCCGTTCTTCACCACGCAGATGGGCAAGGGCGTGGTCGACGAGACGCATCCGCTATGGCTCGGCAACGCCACCCTGTCGGCCGGCGATTTCGTGCACCGGGCGATCGAAAAGGCCGATCTCATCATCAATGTCGGCCACGACGTGATCGAGAAGCCCCCGTTCTTCATGCACAAGGGAACGCGGACGGTCCTCCACGTCAATTACTTTTCCGCGGAAGTCGACACCGTGTACTTCCCCCAGGTGGAGGTGATCGGCGATATCGCCAATTCCGTGTGGAAGATCAAGCAGCGCCTGGAGCCGCAATCGCACTGGGACTTCTCCTACTTCGACAAGGTGCGCGAGCACCTCGGCCGGCATCTCGCCGAAGGCGCCGACGACGACCGCTTTCCGATCTATCCCCAGCGCCTCGTTGCCGACATCCGTCGGGTGCTCGGTCCGCAGGACATCCTCTGTCTCGACAACGGCATGTACAAGATCTGGTTCGCACGCTACTACCGTTGCAGCGAACCCAACACGCTGCTGCTGGACAATGCCCTGGCCACCATGGGCGCGGGCCTGCCGTCCGGCATGGCCGCGAAGATCGTGCATCCGGACCGCAAGGTCGTGGCGCTGGCCGGCGATGGCGGCTTCATGATGAACTCGCAGGAAATCGAGACCGCCGTGCGACTCAATCTCGACATGACCATGATCGTGCTGGTCGACAATGCCTACGGCATGATCAAGTGGAAGCAGGCCAACATGGAATTTCCGAACTTCGGCATGGACATGGGCAACCCGGATTTCGTCAAGTACGCGGAGAGTTATGGCGCGCGCGGCTACCGGCCTTCGTCGGCTGCCGAGTTCATCCCGCTTCTCAGGAAGACCCTCGCGGAACCCGGCTTCGACCTCATCGAAGTACCGATCGACTACTCGGACAACGATCGCATTCTCAATAACGAGATCAAGGAACTGAGTGCCGCCGTGTAGCCAGGGCGACGCAACGATGGCGGGTTCGGCGACGCCGCCAGTCGTTCCACCGGACCCTCACGAACGGCTGCCCCAACCTGCGCTCCGCACCCAGCGCTCCGCACCCATCGCATTGAGGAATCGAGATGCTGAAAGACAAGTATCCGTACTACCTTGCGTCCGAAGCCGTGTACGCGAACTCCGATCTCGAAGTCACGGACAAGTATTCGGGCGAGGTGGCGACGCGCGTGGCGATTGCCGATGCCCGGGCAATCGACGCCGGAATCAGCGCCGCGGTCGCCACGCAGGAGGCCATGGCGGCGTTTCCGCCGTATCGGCGACAGGCGGTGCTCAACCATTGCGTCGACCGCTTCACCGAGCGCGCCGAGGAACTGGCGATGGCGCTCTGCATCGAGGCCGGCAAGCCGATAAAGGACTCGCGCGGCGAAGTCTCGCGACTCATCGATACGTTTCGCGTGGGCGCAGAGGAGTCGGTGCGCATCGGTGGCGAGGTCATGAACCTCGAGATCGCCGAGCGTGCGGCAGGCTACCGTGGCATGTGGAAGCGCGTGCCGATCGGCCCCTGCTCGCTGATTTCGCCATTCAACTTTCCGCTCAACCTCGCGGCGCACAAGATCGCACCGGCCATCGCCGCGGGCTGTACCTGGGTGATGAAACCCGCTTCCCGCACGCCGATCGGCGCACTGCTGATGGGCGAGGCGCTGGCTGAAACCGACCTCCCGAAGGGCGCCTTCTCCATCCTGCCTGCACACCGCGACGGTGCCGATCTCTTCACCCAGGACGATCGGCTCAAGCTGTTGTCGTTCACGGGATCGCCCGGGGTCGGCTGGGAGCTCAAGGCGAAAGCCGGCCGCAAGAAAGTCGTGCTGGAGCTTGGCGGAAACGCCGCCTGCCTCGTGGACTGCGACCAGGCGGATCGCCTGGATCACGTCGTCGAACGCCTGGTGTTTGGTGCGTTCTACCAGTCGGGCCAGAGCTGCATCAGTGTGCAGCGGATCCTGGTCCACGAAGACCTGTACGAGGAACTCAAGCGAAGCCTCGTCAAGGCGGTGCAGGCGCTCAAGATGGGCGATCCGCGCAAGGAAGACACGTTCATCGGCCCGATGATCTCGGAGAGCGAGGCCAAGCGTCTTTCGGGCTGGATCGACAAGGCAGTCGAGGGCGGCGCATCACTGCTCTGCGGAGGCAAGCGCGAAGGCGCGATGCTCGAAGCCAGCGTGCTCGAGAACGTTCCGGGTGACGTCGACCTCTCCTGCGAGGAAGCCTTTGGTCCGGTCGTCGTGCTGATGAAGTACCGGGACTTCGACGAAGCGCTGCACACCATCAACGCCAGCAAGTTCGGCCTGCAGGCGGGTCTTTTCACCGACGACATCCACAAGGCGATGCGCGCGTGGGACCTGCTCGAAGTCGGAGGCGTTGTCATCGGGGACGTGCCGAGTTGGCGCGTGGACAACATGCCGTACGGCGGTGTCAAGGATTCCGGCCTCGGTCGCGAAGGCGTGCGCTATGCGATCGAGGACATGACCGAGATCCGGCTGCTCGTGATACGCGACTGAGTCCCGCCCCGGTCCTGGCGCGCGCGGAGAATGCGCGCGCTAGAACTCGTCCTTGTCGCCGGTGAACTCGCTTTCCATCTTGTCGGCACTGCCCGCGGCGGTGTCGATCGCGCTGTCGAGGTCGTCGGCCGACGCGTTCGCCGGTACCTTGATCACGTAGACACCGTGCCCGCCCTTCTGCTTCACCCAGCTCCCCAGGATCGCGAGGTGGCTCTGCTCCAGCAGCCGGTTCGCCACCCGCTCCGGGATCGTCTCGCCGGTGTCGGCGCGATAGCCGATGCTCCAGATCTCGCGGACACGGAGCGAATCGACCTCGTTCGTATCGGAGATCACGAACACCTGCTGGGTCCGCCCCTCGCCGAGGTCGACGGTGATCGCGAAGTCGTTGTCCTTGTCGACTTCGTACGGCGTCTTCTTGCTGTCCAGGTGCCGCTTCACCAGCGGGTCGGGACGGTCCGCGGCAGAGACGGCCAGGGGCATCACCACCAGCAGCGCAAGCGAAATGACTGTCTTCATGGCGCGGTCGACTCCAGTACTGCTGGCGGAAGCGCCACTTTGCACCGAGCCGGCGGCCGCCTGCAATGGCGCGCTGGCGACGGGGTCAGGGCTCCAATCCATCGCCGAAGACATCGCAATAGCAGCGGGATAGTGCGCCACCGCGCGCCCCGTGCATCGCCACGGATCGAATGGGGTGCGTCTTGGCGCACCGTTGTTCCCGGACGGCCTTCGCGGTCACGCTTCCGCTGCGATTCCGCCACCCCGGCGCGTTGCCGGGGTGACGGGGCCGCGATGAACGCAGGTCAGTTCAGGTTGTCCCCGATTGCCTTGGCGAGCGTGCCGTTCGCATCATCGCCACTGAACTCCCAGAAGAATGCGCCGCCGAGGTTGCGCGTCTTAACGTACTCCATTTTCTCGGCGATCGCCGCCGGTGTGTCGAAACTCCAGAACGTGTTGCCGTTGTAGATCCAGCGTGCGCGCGACTGCGCGTGGGTGAAGGCCGGCCAGCCCAGGTTCTTCAGCACCTTGTAGTCCTCGATGCCGGCCTCATAGGTGGCCGGGGCCGCGCTACCGGGCTGGTACAGGCCGTTGTTGACATTCGGCACGCCGGTCCAGCCGCGACCGTAGAAACCGATGCCGAGGTTCAACTTGCTGGCGGGCACGCCGCGATCGATGAAAGCCTGGATCGCGTTGTCGGTGTTGTACAGCCGCACGTCGCCGGTGGACGGGTCGTCGGTCGAGCCGAACAGCGCGGAGTGGAAATGCGTGCGCGGCTCGAAGGCGCCGTGGAAGTCGTAGGTCATCACATTGATGTAGTCCAGGCTCGCGTGGTACGCGCCCGGGTTGGTGACGCGGATCTTGTCGATGCCGGCCCCCACCGCCACCGTCAGCAGCAATCCCGGCCGCACCGCATTCAACTGGCGGCGGAATTCCGCCATCAGCGCGGTGAAATTCGCGCTGTCTTCGGGCTGTCCGCACGAAAGCCCGCACGCCACCGGGTACTCCCAGTCGATGTCGATGCCATCGAACACGCCGGCCGCCGCACCCGCGCCACCGGCGCC
>JBGTIG010000277.1:0-2571 GCA_041745755.1 Lysobacterales bacterium | reverse complement strand
CCCGCAGCGTCGCGGCGCTCGTTGCCGACGCGCGCGGCAACCTGCCCGCGGTTGAGGCCCGTGGCGACCACCGTCACCCGGATATCGTCGTTGATATCCGGATCGAGCGCGGTGCCGATCACGATCGTCGCGTCTTCCGACGCCAGCTCCTGCACGGTCGTGCCGATCTCCTCGAACTCGCGCATGGTGAGATTGGGTCCGGCGGTGATATTGACGAGGATGCCGCAGGCGCCGGAGAGGTTGATGTCCTCGAGCAGCGGATTCTTGATCGCGGCTTCCGCGGCTGCCATCGCACGATCATCGCCGCGACCGACGCCCGATCCCATCATCGCCATGCCCATCTCGCTCATCACCGTGCGCACGTCGGCGAAGTCGACGTTGATGAGTCCCGGTCGCGTGATGAGATCGGCGATGCCCTGTACCGCGCCGAGCAGCACATCGTTGGCCGCACGGAACGCGTTGAGGAAGTTGACCTCGCGCCCAAGGACCGTCAGCAGCTTCTCGTTCGGGATGATGATGAGCGAGTCGACGTACTGTCCGAGCTCCTCGATGCCCTTGAGAGCAACCTGGCGACGTCGGTTGCCCTCGAACGGAAACGGCTTGGTGACCACCGCGACGGTCAGGATCCCCATGTCCTTCGCGAGTTGCGCGACCACCGGCGCCGCGCCCGTGCCGGTGCCGCCGCCCATGCCCGCGGTGATGAAGATCATGTCCGCGCCCTCGAGCGTCTGGCAGATCTTCTCGCGATCCTCGAGCGCAGCCTGTCGGCCGACTTCGGGGTTGGCGCCCGCGCCGAGACCCTTGGTCACGCCCGAACCCATCTGCAGCACGGTCTTGGCCGGGCAGGTGCGAATCGCCTGCGCGTCAGTGTTGGCACAGACGAACTCGACGCCGTCGACGTTGGCGGCAAGCATGTGCGAAACCGCGTTGCCGCCGCCACCGCCGATGCCGATGACCTTGATGACCGCACTCTGCACGGTGTTGTCGATGAATTCGAACATGGTGTTTTCTCCGTCTGCTGCTGGTTTATGGATTACTGCTGCCCTGGTTTTTTAAGTTGCTGTGCCGCTCTGTTGCCGTGCTGCCGTGTTGCGTCTGTCTCGAGACCTGCTGCGCTTGCCGTGCCTGTCGCCACCGGCTGGATGCGCCGGCGCCCGAATCGCTCATCAGAACTCCCCCCAGAACCATCGCTTGAGGCGCGATCCAAGCGAGTCGCCGCCCTCTGCCGTCGATGTGGACACGACAGTGCCGCCGCCTGCCTGGCTGCCGAAGATCAGGAGGCCCACACCCGTCGCGTGGATTTCGTTGCTGACCACCTCGCTCAATCCGCTGACGTGCTGCGGCAAGCCGATCCGCACGGGCATCTGGAACATTTCCTCCGCAAGCTCGACCACGCCTTCCATCTTCGAAGCCCCGCCCGTGAGCACGAGTCCGGCCGCGATCAGTTCCTCGTAACCCGAACGGCGAAGTTCCGCCTGCACCATCTCGAAGATTTCCTCGTAGCGCTTCTGCACCACCTCGGCGAGCATCTGGCGCGCGAGTCGTCGCGGCGGACGGTCGCCCACGCTGGTCACCTCGATCGTTTCCTCCGGGCGCGCGAGCTGCGCCAGCGCGCACGCGTACCGCACCTTGATCTCCTCGGCGAAAGGCGTGGGCGTGCGGAAGGCGAACGCAATGTCGTTCGTGACCTGGTCGCCGGCAACGCCGAGCGATGCGGTGTGGCGGATCGCGCCCTGGGTGAACACCGCCATGTCCGACGTTCCGGCGCCGATGTCCACCAGACAGACGCCGAGATCGCGCTCGTCCTGCGTCAGCACCGCGTGACTCGACGCGAGCTGCGAGCAGATGAGACTGTCGACGCTGAGGCCACAGCGCGACACGCACTTGGAGATATTCTGCGCGGCACTCATCGCACCGGTGATGAGGTGCACGCGCGCCTCCAGGCGCACGCCGCTCATCCCGATGGGGTGGCGGATGCCTTCCTGGTCGTCGATCACGTACTCCTGCGGGATCACGTGCAGGATGCGCTGGTCGGCGGGCACGGGGACCGCGCGTGCGTTCTCCAGCACGCGCTCGATGTCCGTCTGCGAGACTTCGCGATCGCGGATGGCAACGTGTCCCGGCGAGTTCCGGCAGGCGATATGGCTGCCGGCGATCGACGCGTACACGCTGCGAATCTGGCAGTTGGCCATGAGGCTCGCCTCGGCGACCGCGCGCTGGATGGCCTGCGTGGTGGCTTCGATATCCACCACGACGCCGCGCTTGATTCCCCGCGACGGATGCGATCCCACGCCGATCACCTCCACCTGCTCGCCGGGCAGGTACTCGCCAACGACGGCGACGATCTTCGAGGTGCCGACGTCGAGTCCGACGATGAGCGATTTTTCGGGCTTGCGTGTCATGCGCGTCGGTGTTCCTTGGATACCGCCATCCCGCTTCGCGGATGCGACCGGGGAAAAGCCAGGGCGAATGCAATGCGGCCGGAGCGAATGGAAACGCCCTTCGTGCGCTCGCGCCTTGCGCGGGGCCGGCTACTCGCGTCGAGCGCTCCGGGGCGGCCCGCGGTCGGCG
>JBGTIG010000276.1:0-1968 GCA_041745755.1 Lysobacterales bacterium | reverse complement strand
GCGGTCGAGATACCCCGGCGCGAGACCCGTGACGTACTCGCCCGAGAAACACGAAGTATCGAAATTCTCGACCGTGCGCTTCGGCCCGGCGACCGCGTCCACCAGGTCGCGGAGGTCCTGGTAGACCAGCCAGTCGCAGCCCAGCAGCTTTTCGATCTCGGCCTCGCTGCGCCCGTGCGCGACGAGTTCCTCTGCCGCGGGCATGTCGATGCCATACACATTGGGGAACCGGACCGGCGGTGCCGCGGAGGCGAAGTACACCTTGCGGGCGCCGGCGTCGCGCGCCATCTGGATGATCTGTTGCGAAGTGGTGCCGCGCACGATGGAGTCGTCGACCAGCAACACCACGCGGTTGCGGAACTCGAGCGGGATCGCGTTGAGCTTGCGCCGCACCGACTTCATGCGCTCGCCCTGCCCCGGCATGATGAAAGTGCGGCCGATGTAGCGATTCTTGATGAATCCCTCGCGGTACTTGACCCCGAGCGCGTGGGCCAGCTCCATCGCCGCGGTGCGGGAGGTGTCCGGTACGGGAATCACCACGTCGATGTCGTGATCGGGCCGTTCGCCGAGGATCTTCTGCGCGAGCTTCTCGCCCATGCGCATGCGCGCCTTGTGCACGGAGATCTCCTCGATCATCGAATCCGGCCGCGCCAGGTACACGTACTCGAAGATGCACGGCGCATGCGTGCGCGCAGGTACGCACTGCCGCGTTGCGAGCACGCCATCGGGCGAGATCAGCACGGCTTCTCCCGGGCGCACGTCGCGTACCAGCTTGAAGTCGAGCGCATCGAAGGCAACACTCTCGGACGCCACCGCGTACTCGTCGGATCCGTCCGCCGCGGTGCGCTTGCCAAGCACCAGAGGACGGATGCCGTGCGGATCGCGGATCGCGAGCACGCCCACGCCGAGGATCAACGCGATCGCGGCGTAACCACCGATGCAGCGCGCGTGCAGTCGGGCGACGGCGTCGAAGACCTTCTCGGCATCGAGCAACCTGCCCTCTTTCTCGAGCTCGTGCGCGAGCACGTTGAGCAGCACTTCGGAATCCGATTCGGTGTTGCAGTGACGCAGATCCTGTTCGAACACCTCCCGCCGCAGCGTCACCATGTTGGTCAGGTTGCCGTTGTGCGCCAGCGCGATGCCGAAAGGCGAATTCACGTAAAACGGCTGTGCTTCGTCGCGGGTGTCGCTGCCCGCAGTGGGGTAACGGCAATGCCCGATGCCGTAGTGCCCGGACAGGCGGTTCATGTCGCTCGGACCGAACACGTCGCGCACGAGTCCCGTGGCCTTGTGCACTCGCAGCTTGCGTCCATCGACCGTGGCGATGCCCGCGGCATCCTGTCCGCGGTGCTGAAGCACGGTCAGCCCGTCGTACAACGCGCCCGCGACATCGGAGCGACCGACGATTCCGATGATGGCGCACATGGCGGGCTATCGATCCTGTTGCGAAGTGGGGCTTGCGGCAGTGGTGGCGACGCTTCCGCCGAATGCAATCACGGGTGACGCATGATCACGCCTTCGATGGCGAGACTCTGTTCGAGGGAGTTCCTGATGCGGTCGGCGCCAGCGCGCTCGACTTCCGGCCCCACCCGCACGCGATGGAGGCGGCCGCCGGGTGCATCCAGGCGATCGACGAACGCGGCGAACCCCGCGGCGCGAAGTCTCGCCACCTGCGCGTTGGCTTCTGCTTCCTGCGAATACGCGCCGACCTGCACGACCCAGCCGCGCGCGTCTGTCGGGATGGCACTGGAGGCGGCGACCCGTGCGGACGACGAGTCCGCCCCTTCGGGCGATACCGTCGGCGCCGATACGGTGGGGGATTCCTCATCAGATGGCGCGCTGGATGGAAGTTCCTCCACCCGTTCGCCGGATGCGTCCTGCACCAGCGCGGGTGTCACATCGGATCGGAGCGCGGCGGCAGCGAGCCGCGCGGATTCCGCGCGTACGCGATCGGCGTAGGGGCCGATG
>JBGTIG010000275.1:0-5788 GCA_041745755.1 Lysobacterales bacterium | reverse complement strand
TCATTCTCGAACACCGGCAACAGCGCCTCGACCTTGCACGAGACGTCGAGCTTCTCGAGTTTGCGCACCATCGCGGTCGACACGGGATCGAGGAAACGGTCCTCGTCCCCGTACACGTGCAGCAGCACATCGGATTCATCGAGTATGCCGACGATGGCGTCGTCCTCGATCACCGGCAGCTGCGACACGTCGTACAGCTTCATGCGCTGGTACGCGGTCAACAGCAGGTCGCCCGGAGCCACCACCACGGTGTCGCGCTGCTCGTACGGCCGCATCACCAGATCGCGCAGGTCGTTGCTGGGTTCGCGATCGAGGAATCCCTGGTCCAGCATCCAGTAGTCGTTGTACATCTTCGACAGGTACTTGTTGCCGGTGTCGCAGACGAACGCCACCACGCGCTTGGGCGTGGTCTGCTCGCGGCAGTAGGCGAGGGCCGCCGCAACCAGCGTGCCGGTCGACGAGCCCCCAAGGATTCCCTCGGCTTCGAGCAGCTTGCGACCCGTGAGGAAACTTTCGCGGTCGCTGATGGCGTACGCCTTTTTCACGCGCGAGAAGTCCGCGATGTCGGGCAGGAAGTCCTCGCCGATGCCCTCCACCAGCCAGGAGGCGCTCTTGGTCGAAAGCGTGCCCTCGTTGATGTATTGGGTGAGGATCGAACCCACCGGATCGGCCAGTATCAGCTCGGTGTCCGGGGAGTGCTCCGCGAAGTAACGCGACAGACCGGTCATCGTGCCCGAGCTTCCGCAGCCGAATACGACGGCGTCCAATCGGCCGTCCATCTGCGCAAGGATTTCCGGCGCGGTGTTCTCGTAGTGCGCGCGCGGATTGTCGGGGTTGCCGAACTGGTTGATGAAGTAGGCGCCCGGCGTGTCGCGCGCGTACCGGGCGGCGAGGTCCTGGTAATACTCGGGATGTCCTTTCGCCACATCCGAGCGTGTGAGGATCACCTCGGCCCCCATCGCCTTGAGGTTGAAGATCTTCTCGCGGCTCATCTTGTCCGGTACGACCAGCACCAGGCGATACCCGCGCTGCTGCGCGACGAGCGCCAGCCCGATCCCGGTGTTGCCGGCGGTGCCTTCCACCAGGGTCGCCCCCGGCTGGATATCTCCGCGCGCTTCCGCGGCGTCGATCATCGCCAGCCCGATCCGGTCCTTGATCGATCCGCCGGGGTTCTGGCTCTCGAGTTTCAGGTACAACTCGCACACGCCGGTGTCGAGCCGGCGTGCGCGCACCATCGGCGTGTTGCCGATCAGCTCCAGCACACTGTCCGCAACCGCCATCGCCCTGCCCTGCCCCCGATCCATGCGCGCACGCGCTGCGGGCCACATGATAGCCGCCCCGTCTTGAGCGGCATTCGCAGCCGGTATTCTCGCCGCATGCCACCGGAGGACGAGCGCTTGCGGGATGTGTCGCCGACGCCAGAAGACCCGCGCGCGATCGCTCGCTCGCGCCGCGCGTTCCTGGTGCTGTTTTCGCTGGTGCTGCTCGCGAAAGTGGCGATCGCCGCACACTTGCCGCTGTTCGTGGACGAAGCCTTCTACTGGCTCGAGGGGCAGCGGCTCGCCGCATCCTATTCGGACCTCCCGGGCCTGACGGCGTGGCTGTCGCGGCTCGGCGTCGAGCTCGCGGGTCACCACGCGCTGGGCCTGCGGACTCCTTTCCTGTTGCTGGCGGCGTGCGTACCGTGGCTGATAGTGCGCATCACCGCGCGGCAGTTCGGCGCCGTCGCTGGATGGCGGGCGGGTGCGTTCGCGTTGCTGCTGCCGTTGTCTGGAACACTCGGGGTGCTGGCGCTGCCCGACGTCGCACTCGCGGTGGCCACGCTGCTTTGCCTCGACGCCGCGCTGCGCATGCTGCGTCGCGTGAGCTGGGCCAATGCGCTCGAGCTGGCGGCCGGATTGTCGCTGGGTGCACTTGGCCACTATCGATTCGCCGCGATCATCGGTGCGGGACTGGTCGCTTTCGCGATGCTGGTCGAAGGTCGACGCACGCTCCGCGACGCGCGGGTCTGGGTCGCCATCGCCGTGGGCGCGGCGGCGTGGATTCCGCTGGTGGCCTGGAATCTCGAGAACGCCGACGCCGGGCTGAGGTTCCAGCTGGTGGACCGGCATCCGTGGACATTCCACCTCGATGGCCTCTGGTTCATCGCCATCCAGTGCGCGCTGGTGACGCCGCTGCTGTTCATCGCACTCGGCGCGTCGGCGCAAAGCGGTGTTCGCGATGCGTCGGCCCCGCGACGGTTCCTGTCGATCTTCGGTGGATTCATCGTGATCGCGTTCTTCCTGCTCGGATTCTTCGCGGACACCGAGCGCGTCAGCTTCCACTGGCCATTGCCTGGCTATCTGGCGCTGTTGATGCTCCTGCCCGCGACGCTCGCCGGATGGACGAGGCGCTGGCGCGTGGCGACATCCGCTGTGGCCTTCGTGGGACTGGTCGCAGTGTTCGGCTATCTCACGGCGGTATCGATTCCTTCGGTTCGCGCGCAGGCGGCCGCCGGCAAGTGGTATCCCGCGAACTTCTCCGGCTGGGAGCCCCTCGCCGATGCGGTGCGCACGATGCGGGCGACGCTTGGGGGATCCACGCGCCTCGTGGCCGGCGATTTCAAGATCGCGGCGGAAGTCGGCTTCCAGCTCGAGGATGCCGACATCGAGGTGATCGATCACCCGCTCAACCACAAGCACGGCAGGGCACCGCAACTGCGGCTCTGGGGACTCGAAGCGCCGACATCGCGCGCTGCCGCTCCGATCGGCATGCCAATGCGGGAGTCGCCATCGACGGCACCCGCAGCGCCCCCGGCCGACTTCCGGCTGCTCATGGTCGGGATCGATCACGTCAAGTTCAGCGCGCTGCTGCGGCACTACCAACGGCTTTGCGAACACCTGGGTCCCTTGCCCAGGGCCCGCTTCGTCCACGTGGATCATGGCCAGCAGCGCTTCGCCCTGTTCGCGTTGCCGCGCAACCAGGACGCCGGCGGTAGCGGTAGCGGTAGAGGAAGCAACATTGCAGGACCCTGCGTACCGCCGGCCATTGCCCACATCAATACCCCGGAGCCGGGCGCCCGCGTAGGGCCCCGCTTCGTGGTCGAAGGCTGGGCGATCCAGGACCACGTCGGCGTGGCCCGAGTCACGATCACGCTCGACGGCAGGCCGGTGGCGGAGGCCACCACCGGGCTTTCCAATGCGTGGGTCGCGGGCTTCTGGAAAGGCCGCTCGCGCGATCCGGATCATCCGAACGTCGCATTTCGCGCCGAGGTCGATGCCTCCGGTCTCGCCCCCGGGCGCCACTGGCTCGGGATGACGCTGCGCGGGCGCGACGGCAGCGTGCAGGAGTGGGCAGAGCGGCCGATCGACGTGGGCGCGCGGTGACGTTGCGCTGATTTGCTCAGGCGGGATCGTGGGCCACTAATGCAACGGGCCCCGCATGGGGCCCGTCGTCTGGCATCGGCGTCACCGTGGACGCGCGAGCGAGTCGGCTATGCCGGCTGTTGGATGTCCCACATCTGCGTCAACTTGTCTTTGGCCCACAATTTTTCTTTCTTGAGCTGGTGCAGCTTCATGTCGTCCATGGGCAGTACACCGAGTTCAGCATCCAGGACCTGCTTGTCGAGTTCCTGATGCCGGCAGTACAGCTGCCGGAACTCGGCATCGGACTGCATCTTGGCTTCGACCTGTTGCTGTTGACCTTCAAACATCGGCTACCTCCGTCGGCAACTGAGTGGGGTTCCGCGCGCAAAGGCGCGCGGCATGGGAGACGACTGCTCCGGAACGGTGTGGGAGTCGGCGGTTCGGGCAATCCTGCGGACATTCGTCGCTTCCGTGCGAGTACCGCAGTGTTCCCCGGGAACACCATCGGTATCGGAAGGTGACGCTCGACTCATCGAGTGATGCTCGCTTGCGCAGGGCGAAAGTTTCGCGAATATTCCGGACGACCACTGCAAGCCCGAACCTACTCCGATCGCGCAAGGTCGGCAACCTCGAGATCAACGCGTCAACCGTGCGGAAAACCTCGGGAGAACACCGCGCTCGCCGCCGCGGCGGAACTGGCCTGCGCCTTGCTTGAGGACAGGGACGCTCTGGTATGTTCGCAGGCTGCCCAGCGATCGCCGCGGCCGTCTGGCTTGCCGGCCCCTTCCGAGGAACACGCGTGGATATCGGTTATTTCCTGAAGCTGATGTCGGACAAGGGCGCGTCGGACATGTTCCTGACCACCGGCGCGCCGGTCTACATCAAGGTCGAGGGCAAGCTGTATCCACTCGGCAGCACGGGTCTTCCGACCGGCATGGTCAAGAAGATCGCGTACTCGCTGATGGACGAGGGCCAGGTGCCTGCTTTCGAGCGCGACCTCGAAATGAACATGGCGATCGCGGTCAAGGACGCTGGCCGCTTCCGCGTCAACGTGTTCAAGCAGCGCGGCGAAGTCGGCATGGTGATCCGTGCCATCCGCAGCGAGATCCCGTCGATCGAAGCGCTCAAGCTGCCGCCGATCCTGCAGAGCCTGATCATGGAGCCGCGCGGGCTCATCCTGGTGGTGGGCTCGACCGGTTCGGGCAAGTCCACCGCGCTCGCCTCGATGATCGATCATCGCAACAGTTCGACGACGGGCCATATCCTCACGATCGAGGATCCGATCGAATATCTGCACCGCCACCGCAAATCCATCGTCAACCAGCGCGAGGTCGGGCTCGACACGCACGCTTTCCATACCGCGCTCAAGAATGCGATGCGCGAGGCGCCGGACGTGATCCTCATCGGCGAAATCCTCGATGCGACCACCATGGAGGCGTCGATCGCGTTCGCGGAAACGGGTCACATCTGTCTCGCCACGCTCCACTCCAACAACGCGGACCAGACGCTCGAGCGCATCCTCAATTTCTTCCCTGAGAACGCGCACAAGAACATCCTGATGAACCTCTCCCTCAACCTCAAGGCGGTCATCTCGCTGCGCCTGGTCAAGGGCGTCGACGGCAAGCGGTTGCCGGCCACGGAGATCCTCATCAACACGCCGATGATCCGCGACCTCATCCGGCGGGGCCAGGTACACGAGGTCAAGGAGGCGATGGAGAAGAGTCTGGAGGAAGGCATGCAGAGCTTCGACCAGGCATTGTTCCGGCTCTACAAGGACGGCAAGATCGATCTCGAGGAAACGCTGCGCTCGGCCGATTCGCGAGACGGGCTGTCGCTCCGCATCCGCCTGGCGGAAGGCAGCGACACGCTGGGCGGCGGCAGCGAGATCAACTCCGCCGACCCCTTCACGGGCTACTGACGCCCTGCGCCCCGTTCCCTGCGGGGTAGTCCCCGGTTCCCGCCAGCTTCCGGCATCGGCGCGCGGCAACCGCTTCGAGCCCGCAGTGACAATCCCGCCGCAGTGCGCGTCCGGGGTCGACCCCGGCCAACTCCCGGCGGTTCGTCAGCGTGACGAAGCCTCACGCATCGGCGGGTTTGTCCGACTGGTTGTCAGGATGCGCGGCCTCGAACTCGGGCAACCCGGCGCAGGCCGCGTCGATTTCGCGCAGTCGCGGAAAGTCATCCAGCGGCAGGTGAAACCGCCGCGCGTTGTACAGCTGCGGCACGATGAAACATTCGGCCATCCCCGGGCGCTCGCCGCCGGCGAATCGCCCGATGGCGATGTTCTGGGTCAGCAACGACTCGACGGCCGACAGCCCGCGCGTAATCCAGTGATGCATCCACTGCGTGCGGCCCGCCTCGTCGACACCGAGCTCCCGCTCGAGATACTGCTGGACGACGAGGTTGTTGAGCGGATGCACGTCGCAGGCGATCACGAGCGACAC
>JBGTIG010000274.1:0-2533 GCA_041745755.1 Lysobacterales bacterium | reverse complement strand
GCGCAGCGTCGGCGCCGCACACGACTACCCCGCGCCGGTGCAGGTTCTGCTCGGGCAGGCGCTTGCGGCCACCGCGTTGCTGGCGGGGAATCTGAAATCGCCGGGACGACTCTCGCTGCACCTGAAATCGGGCGGTGGGGTGCTCACGCTGTTCGCCGAATGCGACGAACGCGGCCAGGTGCGCGGCATCGCGCGACTCGCCGAAGGGTTCGCGCCGGAATCCCCCATCGACCTCGCGGCGTTGCCGGAGGCGGTGTTCGGCCTGACGCTGGAACGGCCCGACCACGAGCGCTACCAGGGGCTGGTCGAGGTGAGCGGCGCCTCGTTGTCGCAGGTGCTCGAGGGTTACTTCGCGCGATCCGAGCAGCTGCCGACGCGCCTCTGGCTCGCCTCGGACCCCACGCGTTGCGCGGGGCTGCTGCTGCAGCAGCTGGCAAGCCCCGGAGCCGGGGGCTTACCCGGTGGCGCTGCAACCGTCGCGACCTCGTCAGCCGGGCCGGCGGAAGCGGGTTCCCTCCATCCGGCGTTCGAAGAGGCCGCTATGCTGGCGGCGACCGTCAGCAGCGGCGAGCTGCTCGATCTCGACTCGGAAACGCTGTTGCGACGGCTCTTTGCCGAGCATGACAAGCACCTGGCACCGGCCTCCGAGCTGAGCTTCGCCTGCACCTGCTCGCGCGAACGGGTGGGCCGCATGTTCCTCTCGCTCGGCCAGGGCGAAGCCTTCGCCGCGCTGCGGGACAACCGCACCGAGGTCCGGTGCGAATTCTGCAACCGCCTCTGGGCCTTCGACCGCGTCGACCTGGCCCAGCTTTTCGCGGCCGAGGACTCGCTGGCCGCCGGCTGCACGCCGCCGGTCGGAACCACTGCCCACTGATTCGTCTTTGCGTTAAACTTTCGTTCCCGGGCGCTGTCCCAACATGGCAGCACGCGCGCTTCCCGTTGATTTCCACCGCCCACTGACCGAGTCATTCCATCGTCCCATGCGCTTCACCGCAGCCATCGCCTTGCTCTCGCTCATCGCGAATCTCGCGATGGCGCCGCTGCACGCGCAGAACGTCGAGGTATCGGGCTGGCGGCCCAGTGACTGGCGACTGGTCGCGACGCCGACCGGTACGGAAGCGGCCGACGATCGCAACGTGTCAACAACTGCCTCTGCCAGTCGTCCGCTCGCACTGGACGGCGGCAGCAATGCCGCCTGGGTGCGCTGGGGTGTCGATGAACCCACCGCTGCGGTTTCTTCGCTCGATGGCAGCATTTCTTTACGCGCCGCGGGTAACGCCCTGCCGGAACGTTGCGCGCTTGGCGCCGGCAACGTTCCCAACGTGCGTGCGTACAGCGCCGAATGCGTGGCCGCCGCCGCACTCGCGAATGCACGCGAGGCGGAAGCCCGCGCGTCGCTCGAGTGGAACAGCGGTCCGTTCGCCTTGACGGCGAGCATGGGATCCGGTGCGGCGCTGCTGCCGTTGACAGAATCCTTCAACCCCCTCGGCTCGCTTCCCGCGTGGCTGCTCGACGATGCGCTCCGTGGCGACAACGGCCTGTCGGTGGCGGGTCTCGCGGGTGGCGGCGTCACCACGCGTTCGCGCGATGTCGCTTTGCGCGGCGACTGGCAGGTCAGTTCGGCGGTGTCGGTGCATCTGCTCGGCAGCCGCGGCGACCTGACGGTATCCGCGTCGCCTTCCGGCGCATCGCCGGCCCGCGTCGACGCCCAGCAGACCGTCCTCGGTTTCGGCATCACGCGCGGCTCACTTTCGGGTGTGGTGACGGGACAGCGCATCGAACCGACGTCGCCGCTGCGAGCGGATGAGTCGGTGACCGCCATCGATCTCGGGGTTTCCTGGCGCACACCCTGGCAGGGCGAACTCACCCTCGGTGCGCGCGAGTTGTCACGGTCGTCGGCGCCGCTCGCCGACCCCGCGCAGGCCGCCAAGGCGCTCGAGGATCGCACGCCCTACGTGCAGTACCGGCAGGATCTCTGACCGCGGCCGTCGAACATGCGGGCGGCGGGCGCTGGCGACCCGCACGCAGACCAAGGGCGCGTTCCGCCTTCGTGGATTAAAAAAAAGTTAAGAGGAATTGTCGCCTCGACCCGCAACGGGCTCGCGCCGGTCTCGATTCTGCGTCCAAGTCGTTGACGCGCAAAAACAAAACCCACCTTCGGTCAATTGTGTCCCAAGGGTTCCCCCTTGGTTAAATTGTTGTTACTATCGCCGGTAGCCAAGGGTTCAGGTCGCCTGTAGCTGGCGTTTCCACGGATGGAAGATCGCGGTGCCCTCATGATCCACACATATACATAACTCTGACGTTGGAGAGTGCAAATGAGTCTAGTCAACAATGAACTGTCCAAGGCTGTCCGCCTTGCACTGGCGTTCGGTGCCGCGGCCGGTATGGTTGCCAGCACCGCAGTCGTCGCGCAGGACGAACAGGAACTCGACACCATCACCGTCGTCGGTTCGCGCATCAAGCGCGTCGACGTCGAAACCTCGCAGCCGGTGTTCACCCTCGAGAAGGAAGACATCAAGGCAACCGGTCT
>JBGTIG010000273.1:0-2533 GCA_041745755.1 Lysobacterales bacterium | reverse complement strand
GCAAGCGCCTGCCCGAGCAGAACCTGCACCGGCGCGGGGTAGTCGTGTGCGGCGCCGACGCTGCGCCAGGCGCTGTCCAGATGCACCCACGCGCCGCGCGCGGACAGGGCCGGAACATGGAAGCGGCGGATGCGATCCACTTCGGCGGAACTCACGATGGTCGATCCTCCTGAATGCTGGCCGCGCGGCGTCAGAACCCTTTGATGGGGATGGACACGGCGTCGCACAACCACAGCGGACGCGGCCGATGTGACGGCGCGGCGCGCGCGCCAGCCCGATCCCGATGTCGTCGTGCCGGTTACACTACGCGCGCTGCGACCCGGGTCTTGCGAGGCGATCATGTCGACGGTGAAGGATCTGTTGAGCGAAAAGGGTGGCGCGGTCTTCGCCGTCACCCCCGACCAACCCGTGTTTGCGGCGCTGCAGCTGATGGCCGAGCGCGGCATCGGTTCCGTGCTGGTGATGCAGGGCCGTGAATTGCTGGGCATCGTGTCCGAGCGCGATTACGCGCGCAAGGTGGTGCTGCTCGGGCGTGCTTCGCGCGACACGCCCGTCAGCGACGTGATGAGCGCGCCGGTGGTCTGCGTGGAGCCCAGGACCGGCATCCACACCTGCATGCAGCTCATGACCGACCAGCGCATCCGGCACCTTGCGGTGACCGCGGACGGCGCGACGCTCGGGGTCATCTCCATCGGCGATCTGGTGAAGCGGATCCTTGCCGACCAGGCCGTCGAGATCGATCAATTGAAGCAGTACATCGCCAGTTGACGATCGCCATTTGACGATCGCGTCAGGCGTCGCCGGTCGGTGAACGACCCCCGGGGACTGGATGCGGAGCTCGAGGCCCTGCTGCGTCGCCACAGCATGCGTCTGCGGGCCGCCGTCGAGCGTCACTGCCGGCGCAGCGCCGTGCTCGATCCCGACGATATCGCCCAGGAAGTGCGGATCCGGCTGTGGCGCGCGCTCGAACGTGACCGGAATGCGGAGTTTTCTGCGTCTTACCTACAGCGGACGGTGCTTAGCGTCGTCATCGATACCGTGCGGAGGGCTCCGCCGCCCGCGGAATCGGTCGAAGGCGCGCAGTCGGCGGGATTCGAAGCCCTTCCTGAGCCACTGGTTCAACGGGAGGGGCCGGAGGCCGACACGGGTGCCCAGGCCATCGCGAAGGTGCTGGACGCGGCGTTGCAGGGGCTGCCGCAGCAGCGGCGGCTGGCGGTGCAGTTCACGCTGCAGGGTTTTGCTGCGAAGGAATGCGGCGAGTTGCTGGGAGTGAGCGACGAGGCGGCGCGGAAACTGGCCGCGCGCGGTTTGGCGCTGATCCGCGAATACCTGCGGCAACGAGGGTATGGAGAATTCGATGACTGACGAGGCGAACACGATGACAGGCGAGGCCCCGAGGGCAGGCAGCACGGCTCCGCGCAGTCTCTCCGCGACGTATCGGGAGGGCCTGCGTCGGAGTGACGCGCCGTCTGGTGGCAATGCGACTGGCCGTGATCGCGGCGAAGATCCTGCACTGGTCGACGCCGAAGATCTCTGCGGATTGGCGCAGGCGTCGACTGCAGGCGTGGCTGCCGATGTCGACGTGCTGTCGCGCCTGGCGCGTACGCCCGATGCCGTGGCATTGCTCGCGATCGCGACGTCCACGCGCGAGTGGTCGCAGGCGGCGTCGGGCGACATTCACCGCGTGCGGAACGGGTCCCTGGGCATGCAGCGCCGCCGGCGCGGTTTCGGCTGGGTATCGCTGGCCGCCGCGGCGAGTCTGGCCGTGGTCGCGATCAGTCTTCATCAACCCGCACCGATGCCTGGCACCGGGTTTGTCGCGGGCGCGCCCGCGCCCGCTCCGGTCACGCCGGTTCCGGACGATGACGTGCTGTTCTCGGATCCCGATTCGGCGCTGGTCGCCGCGATTTCTCACCCTGCGGATGACGCGATCTTCGTGGACAGCCTAGGCGGCTGATTCTGTTATCCGGCTGGCGGTTTCGCGCGTCGCAGCGAACTCGATCTGTGGCCAGCGTTCCTGGGTCAGCTGCAGGTTGACGCGCGTCGGCGCCAGGTACACCAGCTCGCCGGCGGCATCGAGTGCGAGGTGTGGCGCCGCCTTCTCGCGGAACTCCTCCAGCTTGCGTGCGTCGGCACCGGTGCCGGCACCGGCACCGCGTATCCAGCGCGCCGTGTGCACGGCGACGTTTTCGAATGCGGCGTCCACGCCGTATTCGTCGCGCAGGCGATAGGCCACCACCTCGAACTGCAGCGATCCGACGGCGCCCAGAATCAGGTCGTTCGACATGAGTGGCCGGAAGAACTGCGTCGCGCCTTCCTCGCTCAGTTGCAGCAGTCCTTTCTGCAGTTGTTTCAGCCGCAGGGGATCGCGCAGGCGCGCGCGGCGGAACAACTCCGGCGCGAAATTGGGAATGCCGGTGAAGGCGATGCGCTCGCCTTCGGTGAAGGTGTCGCCGATCGAAACGGTGCCGTGGTTGTGCAGGCCGATGACATCGCCCGGGTAGGCGACGTCGACCATCTCTCGATCGCTGGC
>JBGTIG010000272.1:0-1856 GCA_041745755.1 Lysobacterales bacterium | reverse complement strand
AACGCACCCGGGTCGACCGCGCGAAAGCCCCCTGTCCGCGGCGGCGCGCCCGTCACCGCCGCGAAGCAAGCGGGTGCCGCTGCCGGGCGCGGTCGAGCGGAGAAGCATGCCTACGTGGGTGGCGAGTCGAATGCGCAAAGGAGCCCCGATCCGCGCAGCGAGCGGACAGCGTCCTCTGGCACGAAGGCCGCGTCTGGTCCTGCCAGGCGCTCCCGCACCAGCAGCACGCTCGAGGATCCGCACGCATTGCGCGAGGCCGAGCGGTACGCGGAGCCGATTCCCAGTCGTGAAGCCTTGATCGAGTTTCTCGGCGCGAGCGGAGAGCTCATGACCGCCCAGCGCATCGCGGAGGCGCTCGATCTGGAATCGCCTGATCGATTCGAGGCGCTATCGCGGCGGCTCGCCGCGATGCTTCGCGACGGCCAGCTGCTGATGAATCGGCGTGGCGGTTACGGTGTCGCGGAGAAGCTCGACCTCGTTGCCGGCGAAGTGATCGCGCATCCCGACGGATTCGGATTCCTGCGCACCGACGCCGGTGGCGACGACCTGTTCCTGCCACCGGGGCAGATGCGACGGGTGCTGCATGGCGACCGCGTGCTTGCGAGTGTCGCCGGCGTCGACCGCCGCGGTCGCAGCGAAGGCGCGATCGTGGAAGTCCTCGAGCGCCGCACCACGCGGCTCGTGGGTCGATTCGAGGACAGCGACGGCGTGACGCTGGTGGTGCCGGACGACAAGCGCCTGCATCGCAGCGTGCTCATTCCGCCGGCATTGCGCGGCAATGCGCGTCAGGGCCAGATCGTGGTGGTTGAGTTGACTGCGCCGCCATCGGGTGACCGGCCCCCGATGGGTCGCATCGCGAGCGTGCTCGGCGAACGGTTGTCGCCGACGCTGATGGTGCGCATGGCGATCGAGAGTCACGGGCTGCCCCACGAATGGCCACCGGATGTGCTCGACGAAGCCAACGCGGCTTCGCCGAACGTGACCGCAGCCGAGCGACAGGGACGCGTCGATCTGCGGGACACTCCGCTGGTCACCATCGATGGCGCGGACGCGCGCGATTTCGACGACGCGGTGTGGTGCGAGAAAGTCGGCAGCGGCTTCCGTCTGCTGGTCGCGATAGCGGACGTGTCGCACTACGTGCAGCCCGGTGGGGCGCTCGATCGCGAGGCGCAGGATCGCGCGACATCGGTGTATTTCCCCGAGTTCGTGGTGCCCATGCTGCCCGAGGTGCTGTCGAACGGCATCTGTTCGCTCAATCCGGACGTCGACAGGCTGTGCATGGTCTGCGACGTGCACGTGGATGCCGGCGGAGGAACCTCGGGCGCGAAGTTCTACCCGGCCGTGATGCGTTCGCATGCCCGTCTCACCTACGAGGAGGTCTGGGCCGCAATCGGCGAAAAGGACGCGGACACGCGCAAACGCCTCGCGCACGTGCTGCCGCAGCTCGACCGCCTGAGCGAACTGTTCCGGGTGCTCGCGAAGGCCCGCACCGCCCGCGGCGCCATCGAATTCGAATCGAGCGAATTCAAGTTCCGTCTCGGTGCCGGTGGGGAGGTGCTCGCCGTGGGCGCCTACGAACGCAACGACGCGCATCGCCTCATCGAGGAATGCATGATCGCGGCCAACGTCGAGGCGGCCAGATTCATCGAGCGCAGTCACATTCCTGCACCGTTCCGCGTGCACGCTCCCCCGCCCGAGGCCAAGTTCGCTGACCTGCTGGAGTACCTCAGCGAGTTCGGCCTGAAACTGCCGGCTTTCGGCGTGGTCAAGCCAGTCGACTTCGCGCAGCTGCTGCGCCGGGTGCGCGAGCGTCCAGACGCATCGCTCATCGAATCGGTCGTGCTGCGCAGCCAGTC
>JBGTIG010000271.1:0-3799 GCA_041745755.1 Lysobacterales bacterium | reverse complement strand
CCGCTGGCCGAGGTCAAGGCAGGCGCGCAAGCGGCGCGGCCGCCCCGCGGCTTCGCGGCGGCTCTCGAATCCCGCATCGCCCGCGGCGAGGCCGCCGTCATCGGGGAGATCAAGCGCGCCAGTCCGAGCCAGGGGGTGATTCGCGAGCGCTACGATCCGGCCGATATCGCCCGCCGCTACGAGTCGGGCGGTGCGACCTGCCTGTCGGTGCTGACCGACGTGGATTTCTTCCAGGGCAGCGATGCGCATCTGCAGGAGGCGCGCGCGGCCTGCACATTGCCCGTGCTGCGGAAGGATTTCGTCGTCGACCCATACCAGCTGCACGAAGCGCGTGCACTTGGGGCGGATTGCGTGCTGCTGATCGTGGCGGCGCTCGCTGATGCCGAGCTTGCCGACCTGGCCGCGCTGGCGGGCGACCTCGGGCTCGACGTGCTGCTCGAGGTGCACGACGCAGCCCAACTCGAGCGCGCACTGGCGCTGCCTGCGCCGGGCGCGTTGATCGGCGTCAACAACCGCGACCTCAAGACCTTCGAGGTCGATCTCGGCACCACGCTCAGCTTGCGCTCGCGCGTTCCGCCCTCCCGGATCCTGGTCGCGGAAAGCGGCATCCGCACCGCGTCCGACATTCGCCTGCTTCAGGACGCCGGCGTGCACGCATTCCTCGTAGGGGAATCGCTGATGCGCGCGGACGATCCGGGTGTCGCCCTCGCTGCCTTGCTCGAGGGCGCGGTGGCATGAAGCCGCGGACGAAGACCGAACAGGTGTTTACCGACGCGCAAACGCCGCTGGTGGTGTTCGATTTCGATCACACCCTGTACGACGGCGATTCGGGCGGTCATCTCATCGCCTGGCTGATACGTCGCGCAGGTTGGCGCACCGCGATGGCGACCGTCGCCGCGCCACTGCTTGCGCCCATGATCGCCTGGTTGCCGACGCGCCGCCGCGGCATCGCCGGGTTCCTCTGGATCGGCACCCTCGGGCTGCACCGGCGCCGGGACTTAGACGACCTGATCGACGAGTACGTCGAAACGCATGCCGGCACGTTGCGCGCGCGACTGCTGCCGGACGCGCTCAAGGTGCTGCATCGCCATCGCGAAGCGGGCGACCTGGTGCTGATCGCGACCGGTGCGCCGCCGGAGCTGGCGCGCGCGATCCTGGCGTTCGTGGCGCACGAGGATGTGCCGGTGATCGGCACGACCACCGTGCGCCGGTTCGGCGCGGTGATCGCCCGCGACCACTGCCATGCCGAACACAAGGTTCGCATGATCCGGGCGGCGGGCTATGGCGGGCCCATCGTGCGCGCCTACAGCGACAGCACGGCCGACCTGCCGTTGTTGCGCGCGGCGGGCAAACCCGTCGTGGTCAATCCGAAAGCGTCCGCGATGGAGCGCTTTGCGCGCGAGCTGCCCAAAGGCACGCCGATGCTCAACTGGGGTTGCGCGGATCGTGGCGGCGACGCGGTGGGGGGCAGATCCACGCACAAGCGCAAGCCCGGCAAGCCACGCCCCGAACCCGTGCCCTCCGAGTACTCCCGCGGTGTCGCCGAAGCCCGCAGGCGTACCGCGCGCCGCAAGCGCTGAGCAGCGCTTGCGCGCGGTCCGCGCCTGCCGAACCCCGGTTCGACGCTGTCCCTTTTTTCGCTGCGAGCGTGGTGGAAGCGCCTGCGCGCGTCGCGCGTCGCTTGCGCGGAAAAGAGGGTCCCGCGCCTGTCGCGACCCCCAGCGGAATCTCCGGGACGCGCGCGCTGCTGCCACGCCTTTCCGGTCAGCGCTGGCCGAGCACCACGACCGACTTGCCGTCGACGGTCAGCTTGCCCTGTTCCTCCATCTGCTTCAGCACGCGCCCGGCCATTTCGCGCGAGCAGCCGACCAGCCGCGAAATCTCCTGCCGGGACACCCGGATCTGGGTGCCGTCCGGGTGCGACATCGCGTCGGGTTCATGGCAGAGGTCGACGAGCGTGCGCTCGATACGGTTGGTGACATCGAGGAACGCGAGCCGGCTCACCTTGCGGGAGGTATGCAGCAGGCGCGTGGTCAGCTGCGCGCCGATCGCGAACAGCAGGCGCGCGCTGTCGTCCCGCAGTGATCCCTCGAGCAGCCGGAACAGACGCTCATAGGTGATCTCGGCCATCTCGCACACCGAGCGCGTGCGTACCAGCACGTCGCGCCGCGAAGTCTCCACGAAGAGTCCCATCTCGCCGATGAAGTCGCCGCGATTGAGATAGGCGAGGATCAGCTCGCGCCCGCCCTCATCCTCGCTCAGCACGCTTGCGGAGCCGTCGATGAGATAGAACAGCGTGGTGGCCGCATCACCGGGGCGGATGACCGGCGCCTTGGCCGGATAGCGTCGCCGGTGGCACTGCGCGAGAAACCGTTGCAGAGCCTCCGGCGTCATGTGCAGCGCAGCTGGAAGGGAAGACCGCGGCGCGACATCGATGAGACGCGGCATCCGCGATGGCAGGGTGCTCATCGACTTCTCTCGGACCTCTGCAGCGCAGCCTCTGTTATAGGCGCATGCCGAACGCCGGACAACCCCTTGCGACAATCGCCTTCAGCGGCCATGCAACGTACCGGGCGGCACCGGGTGTGCTGCAACCATGGACGGAGGGGTCCCGGGCTACCATAATGCGCGCCGCCGCCGCCTGTTCGGCGAAGGCCACTTCGGCACCCCAGCGCGCGCAATCCGCTCCCCGCGGTATTCCCATCCGGAGGTCGCCGACCATGCTCAAGCCCCTGCCGCGTCTCAAGTTGCAAGGTTTCAACAACCTGACCAAGGCGCTGTCGTTCAACATCTACGACATCTGCTATGCCATCACCGACGAGCAGCAGCGCAACTATATCGAGTACATCGACGAGGCCTACAACGCCGATCGCCTGACTTCGATCCTGGAGGAGGTCGCCGAGATCATCGGCGCCAACATCCTCAACATCGCGCGTCAGGATTATGACCCGCAGGGCGCGTCGGTCACCATCCTCATCTCCGAGCAGCCGGTCATCGACAAGCGGGCGGCGGGCAAGGACGTGATCTCGGACGCGGTGGTGGCGCATCTCGACAAGAGCCACATCACTGTCCACACGTACCCCGAGACGCACCCGCACAACGGCATTGCAACCTTCCGCGCGGACATCGACGTGGCCACCTGCGGCGTCATTTCGCCGCTGAAGGCCCTGAATTTCCTCATCGAGACGCTCGAGTCTGACATCGTGGTGATGGACTACCGCGTCCGCGGCTTCACGCGCGACGTGCGTGGCCGCAAGCACTATATCGACCACCGCATCAACTCGATCCAGGAATATCTCGCGCGACCGATCCGCAGCCGCTACGAGATGTTCGACGTGAACGTCTACCAGGAGAACATCTTCCATACCAAGATGCACCTGAAGGAGTTCGACCTCGACAACTACCTGTTCGAGGAAAAGGCCAAGAACCTCTCGTTCAAGGAACGCATGCGCATCGAGGGAGCGCTCAAGCGGGAGATCGAGGAGCTCTTCCACGCCCGCAACCTGACCTGAGGCCGCTGCTCTTGCAGGAGCGACACCAGTCGCGACCGTGGAATTTCAGTGCTTGGTGGTGGTCGGTTTTCAGGGGTGCGCGGAGAACGCCGCATTTTCGGCGATCGCCGCACGCCGCGGTTCTGCGGTCGCGACTGATGTCGCTCCTACAGGAGCGCTGCGACCTGGCTGGCACGGATCGCCAACCGCCGCGTGGCCCAGCGCGCGACGCGCGCGCGGTCGATCTTGGCGTTGTGGCGCGTGTCGACCGGCAGCGCGGGATGGAACAGCACTACGGCGATCTCAGC
>JBGTIG010000270.1:0-3930 GCA_041745755.1 Lysobacterales bacterium | reverse complement strand
CGTCCCCCGTCAGGCTCAGATTCACCACGAACGGAAGTTCAAACTGATCCGTTCATGGTTCGACCTTCGATACGCTCGGACTCACCACGAAAGCAATTTCAAGCTGGGCCACTACCACTTCCCCTCGCCCCGCAACGCGGGGGTGAGTACGTGCGGCTGCGAGCCGCGGGCTCGCGCACGTTCGAACGCCCGAGCAAGGCTCGGGCCGGGGCACGGAGTGGGGTGGCGCAAAGCGCCGGGTGAGGGGCTGCCCGGTCTAGCGACTGCAGCCGGCCCATAATCCGGCGTAGTCCCTCGCGGCCCGGAAGCATGATCCACATTCATCGAACCCGAAATTCCCCGCGGGTAGCGTGCCGGTTTGAACGTGCGCAGGTCGACTTCCCCCGCGATTCCGTTCATGGTTCGACCCTTGATCGGACTCCGGGACACCACGAACGGAATTTCAGAGCGGCCAATCCCCGGGACCGTTCGTGGTGAGCTCGTCGAACCATGAGCGGTCGTGCGCAGATCCTGGGGACCGTTCGTGGTGAAGTCCTGAGCCTGACGAAGGATCGAACCATGAGCGGTCGTGCCATATCGGCGTCCCTCGTGATCCCGTTCATGGTTCGACTGGCTCACCACAAACGGGATTTTGAAGATGTCACCACTACCAAAATTTCAAACCGGCCAAGCTCCGGGACCGTTCGTGGTGAAGTCCTGAGCCTGACGAAGGCTCGAACCATGAGCGGCCGTGCGCAGTGCTCGGGGACCGTTCGTGGTGAGCTCGTCGAACCATGAGCGGTCGTGCGCAGTGCCCGGGGACCGTTCGTGGTGAGCTCGTCGAACCATGAGCGGTCGTGCGCAGATCGGCGTCCCGCGCGATTCCGTTCATGGTTCGACTGGCTCACCACGAACGGAATTTTGAAGGGGTCACCACGAACGGGATGTTGAAGGTGTCACCACGACCGGAATTTCACACTGAGTCACTAGCGCCCGACCGCGGGCGATCACCGATCGCTGCCGAACGGGATGACGAGGCCGATGCTGAAAATGCCCTCGCCGCGGCTGTCCTCTCCCGGCTGGCCCGTGTCCTCGAGGTCGTAACGCACGCGCAGGTCGGCGCGCAGCAACACCCGCTGCGGCATCACCAGTTCCCACGTCCCGCCGATGCCAAGCGCGACCAGGGGATCGGTGCCGCGACCTTCCCCGACAGGGGAATCGAACTCGATCGCGCCGACGCCGATCAGGAAATACGGATCCCACAGCGGCTCGCGATTGACGAGCATCAGATTGATCTGCGCCGAGCGGTGCCGGAGACCATAGTCGATACCGAAATCCAGTCGGTCCTGCGCGATTTCGAACTCGACCTCGTAGGCGCCGCGTTCCCCGAACCGGCGTCCGAACTGCGCACTGGTGATGTCGCCGTCGTGGCGAAGATCGCGATTGGACGCAATGATTCCCTGCCGCGCGCCTATGTACCACTTCGAAAGCCGATCGCCCCGATCGCCCTGCGCCGCGGCTGGCAACGAAGCGCCCACCAGCAGCGCAGCGAGCATCCAGGATCCGGGAATCCTCACGCCGCGCCACTCGTTGCCGGCGGTCGCGCATCGCCCGGCAGTCGCGCCTGGTCCCGCAGCAACCGGAAAGCGCTCCACGCCATCGCAGCGGCGATCGCGACGCCAGCGCCGAACACCACTTTCGATCCGAACGCGCTCAGCAGCTTGTGCAGCCACACGAAGGTCAAATCCGCACTCCGGTAGATGACGGTATCGATCACCGCTTTGGCCTTGTACCGCGATTCCGGCCCCACGCGCGTGTAGATCGTCTCGCGCGCGGGCTTGGAAAGCGAGAACTCGCTCGCACGCGTGACCACCTGGACGACCGCGATCAGCATCGGCAGCGGCGATGCGGTGAGCAGCGAGAACCCGACGAGCACCGCGCACGCCGGCAGGATCAGCAGGGGCCCGATGCCGAACCGCGTCATGAGCCAGCGCGTCAGCAGCAGCTGTACGAGAATCGTCAACACGTTGATCGCGAAATCAATGGTGGCGAAGAACCGCGCACGCTCGGCGGCGGTCGCGAAGCCATCGCGCGCGATGGCGAACTGCTCGTTGTAGAGCAGCGTGCCGACGCCGATGCCGAAGAACATGAGCATGGAAATGGCACGCAGCACGGGTTGCTGCCAGACGAGGCGCAGGCCCGCGAGCATCGTGCCGCCCATCGCGGCGTCGCCGCTGACCTCGCCGCGCGCGGCTTCGCGCAGCAGCGCCCAGGGCCGGAGGCGAAGGATGCAGACCACGCAGATCAGCAGGAAGCCCGCCGACACGAGCAGCAGGTTGGCGACCCCGACGATGCCCACGAGCAAGCCGGTGATGACCGGGCCCAGGAAGGCGCCCACCGTTCCGGCCGCCCCGATGTAGCCGTACAGCTTCCTGGCTTCGTCGTTGTCGAACACATCCGCCATGTAGCTCCAGAACACGCTCACCGCGAACAGGTTGAACACCGCCGTCCAGACGAAGAACAGCGCACCGCGCCCGCTGCTGCCGGCGTGGAAAGCCGCGTAGAAGCCGGCGAGGCAGGCGATGAAGACGACATAGACCGCGGGCAGGAAAATCCGGCGGGGGTAACGCGACACGATCGCGCCGTACACCGGCTGCAGCACCACCATCGCGATGAACGTGGCGGTGAAGAGCAGCTGCAGGGTGAAATCCCCGGCTGCGATTCCGCGGGCCAGCGCCCAGTCGATGAACGGCTGCGGGAATACCGAGACCGCATCGTCGGACGCGGCCATGGCATCGCGTACGGGACGCAGCACCATGTAGCCGCTCAGCAGCGAGAAGAAGTACAGCATCGACCACCACAGCGGCGGCGACGCACGCAGTGCCGAAAGCAGCCGCGCGAGGCCGGGTGCACGCGAGGGTGGGCGGGGGCGGGGCGGCGAGTTCATCGATGCTCGCGCTTGAACTGGGTCATCGCGAAATCTTGCGGCGGCAGGACGAACCGCGCGCACCATAGCAGGCCCCGAACCGGCCGGCGGCTACCCGGGGCAGAGCACTTGCTCTACCGTCGCTGCCTAGCCTGACGCACCGGGGCCCGCGGCCTCGAGCACTGACGCGTTCGCCGCGCGACCAGGCGCAGCCTGAGGAACCGCTTGAACCCCTCCGTCGCACGCTCTTCCTTCGACTACATCATCGTGGGCGCCGGATCCGCGGGCTGCGTGCTCGCGAATCGCCTGTCTGCGGATCCCGGCGTCCGCGTCCTGCTGCTCGAAGCCGGTGGACGCGACTGGCACCCTTTCATCCACATGCCGGCCGGCATCGCCAAACTGGTTGGGCGCAAGGGCATCAACTGGGACTACAGCACCGAACCGCAAGCGAACCTCGACGGTCGCCGTTTGTGGTGGCCGCGCGGTCGCGTTCTGGGCGGATCGAGTTCGATCAACGCGATGTGCTACATCCGCGGCGACCGGCGCGACTACGACGAGTGGAAGCAGCTCGGTGCGGACGGATGGTCGTGGGCCGATGTCGAACCGTATTTCCTGCGCAGCGAGGACAATTCGCGCGGAGCAAGCGCGGCGCATGGCGTGGACGGTCCGCTGGCGGTTTCGGATCTTCGGCATCGCAATCCGCTGAGCGAGTCGTTTGTCGCCGCCGCCATCGGGAACGGCGCGCGCGCCAATGCCGACTTCAATGCCGGCACGCAGGCGGGGTTCGGTTTCTACCAGGTGACGCAGCGCGACGGCGCGCGGTGTTCCAGCGCTACGGCTTATCTTCGCCCTGCACGCGATCGGCCGAACCTGGTGGTGGTGACGAAAGCCCACGTCGAACGGGTGGTGATCGAGGCGGGTCGTGCGGTCGGCGTGCGCTACCGCCGGTCCGGCGAGCTGGCCGCAGCCGAAGCCGCGCGCGAGGTGCTGCTCTGCGGCGGGGCCATCAACTCGCCGCAACTGCT
>JBGTIG010000269.1:0-11388 GCA_041745755.1 Lysobacterales bacterium | reverse complement strand
ACCGGGCTCGAAGCGGTCACCATCCACGACAATGTCACCGGTGAAGAGACGCGGATTGAGACGCGCGCCCTCTTCATCATGATCGGTGCTGCCCCGAACACAGGGTGGCTGGGCAACGCGGTCGACCTCGACCGCAATGGCTTCGTCCTGACGGGTCAATCGGGTGATCCGTACGCAACTTCCCGTGCTGGGATTTGGGCCGTGGGTGATCTGCGGGCCGGGTCGGTCAAGCGAGTTGCGTCCGCTGTCGGAGAGGGCTCGGTGGTCGTCTCTGCCGTCCACGCGTACCTGGCGGATAATGTCCCCTCGGTTGAACCCGTGGTTGCAGCGAACAAGTCGTCCGGGTGAGCCACGGCGCGCCGACAAAGATGATGACCCTCGTGATCTCAGAGGGGCTTTTCGGCTAGAGCACCCCAGACCTAGCCAAGCGCTGCTCGGCGCACCTTTTTCGTCAGCTTTGCGTCGCAGTTAGTGGGACGCGAAACCGGCATCTGCCCCCGACAGTAGGTTTGCCAAAGGCACGCTAGCGCTCAACAAACTGCCGCTTTCAAGATTGCCCATCGTTACTGCGATTATTTCTATGGTGGTCGAAAACCGACTGACCGCTTTTAGCGATAGCCAACCTGATAGCAGCCAGTCCGTTACCGGCCCAGTTCCGGTCATGAAGCGCGCTTTTCTCAGATGGCGAATTTTGGGAAGCTAATCTACGATAAGGAACGTCCGACATTGGGTGGTCAGCGTACCAAGCCGAACCTAGTGGAACAGTGCGCACCGGGATCAGATCGAGCAATAGCGCTTATTGCGATAGATCGTCAGATGGTCGTAACTCGGCAAAGCGGTGGACGGTGCGGGGACGAAGCTGTTTTGTCGGTGCAAGCTGTGATCGAAGAAAGAGAGACGGCTGGTCTGCTGTCACTCTTGCTTGTCGCACTTATCCCACCGCTGGAACTCAGCGTTATGGCCGCCGTCCCATTGGTCGCCGGACTAGGCTTGGCAGCCCTTGCCATACGATACCGCGATCAGCATTCCCTGTTCTTCGTTATCGTTTTTGCGTCGGCGTTCCTTGTTCTAGGAGCGCTGCTGGAAGACCTTTTCACCTGGCCGTGGCATCTGCTCATCCCGCTGATGATTGCAGCAATAGCCGCGCGTGTTTGGAAGTCGCAAGTGCGCCTCTCGCTGGGTTGGCGATGGGGCGATGCAGGTGCGCAATTATGGCTGGCAGCCTTTGCGATCTCAATGCTTGCCACCATCGCCCTGGTAAGCTGGGCTAAACTCTTTCAACCCGATCTGGAAGCCTTCCGTGCGATGGTCCCCCAGGGGAACATGATGGTGCTGATTTCTGCGGCTCTCGGCTTCGCGCTACTCAATGCCACGATGGAAGAGCTGATCTGGCGCGGCGGAATACAATCTTGGCTGGCCGGGCACACGAGCATCCGGCTCGCCGTTCTAATTCAAGCCCTCTCATTTGGCGCACTGCATTGGGCAGGCTTTCCAAGCGGATGGTCGGGTGTCGCTCTCGCTACGATCTATGGCGTCATGCTCGGATGGCTGCGACATGCAACGGGTGGCCTTGCTGCTCCAGTCGTTGCGCACATCCTTGCAGATGTAACGATCTTCCTACTGGTTCTTGGTTCATCTTGATCAAGGCGGGCTCCATGACCGAAATGGGGTCGTTGCCGGCTGGTCCCCTTCTGGGTTCCCTCGCAGTTGGAGGCTTGGTCACAAGCTGGGTGGACAGCGGACATCGGAGCCCGCCCTAATTGGTGTCCCGTAGGGAACCTAAAATGACTCGATCGTTTCCCGAATGCCTAAGTCGAAGGGAGTGACATCGGACCAGAAGCGGTCGCTCCATTTGGTCGCGTCGACCTTATACGGCCGATCCCATTGAAACCGCATCTCGCGCATCTCACGAAAGAAGCCGGGAAAGGGCGCGAGGAGATTTAGCACAATTGGTGGCACAATTCGGAGGCGCAGCTTAGTGCACGCGGCGTCAGCGCCCAGGCTGAGGAGTTCGCGCGATGTCCGTGTGGGCGCGCAGGGCATATGCCAGACCTGCCCGAACGCATCGTCGGGCGCATCGAGCAGGGTGATGACCGCTCGCCCGATGTCCGGAACATAAGCGTAGTCATGAGGCTGGTCTGGGGGAAAGATAAAGCTCGCGGCCTTTCCTTTCGCAATGGCCGCCAGTCCAGTCGCTCCCAGGTGGGAAAGGGTCACGCCCGGACCGTAGAAATCCGGTGCACGTAGCGCTGCAACCTTCACGCGCTCGTCCTGCTGCCACATTCGCGTGATTTTGGCGCGGGCTGCGGGCTTCCGGCCATAATCGTTCAGCGGCATCGTTTCGGTCAGCGGTTCGGTCTGAGGCCCATACATGTAGAGATTATCCAGGAAGACCATCCGCAAATTGGCCGCCGCACAAGCTTCAAGCAGGTTGCGCATTGCGTGAGGCCAAACCTGCTCCCAGACCCGCCCCTCATAGGCGAACCCGATCGCGACAACGAGTTGTGATGCTCCGTCCAGCGCCCCAGCTAGCGATGATGGATCGAGCACATCGCAGAAGCGGAACGGTACATCGGTCGGAAGGTCAGCTGGCCGGGTGCGTTGGGCGACTCGAACTCGGCGCCCATCGCCATGCAAGCGCTCGACTGTTGCTTTGCCAACCGACCCATATCCCAGAACTAGAATTTCTTCACTCATCACAGCCTCCTTCTGAGACCGGATTTACATCGCCCTTGACCATAACCAGCATGCAAGGTCTTCATATCGGCCATGCACCAGAAGCATCTTCGGTCGATCGATCTCAACCTCCTTCCTGTGCTTGACGCGCTACTTCGTCATCGTAACGCGACGAGAGCGGGCTCGGAAGTCGGCCTGAGTCAGCCGGCAATGAGCCGGGCGTTGGCGCGGTTGCGCGGCGTACTGAACGACCCACTACTCGTTCGCGGACCCAAGGGTTTTGTGCTCTCGCCGCGTGCCGAAGCCTTGCGGCCCGCACTTGCTGCCCTGCTCGAAGAAATCCGCGGGCTGATAAGCACCAAAGACTTTGATCCGGGAAGCGAGCCTCGGACGCTGAGGATTGCTATGACCGATGCCCATGCGAGCGTGATCTTTGCGCCGCTGGTGCGCCGGGTGCTTGTCGAGGCGCCCTCGATTACATTGGAAAGTGTAGGCATCGCACAAGGCCTGGCCGACCGCGTCCTGACCGGGGAGGTTGATTTGGTGCTCGGCCTTGCATCGACTCCGCTGCCGCGCGGTGCAGCATCTGAGCCGTTGCTTGAAGATGTGCTGACCGTAGTAGTCCGACGTGACCACCCGTGCGGACAGACGTGGAAGCTACATGATTACGAACGCTATCCCAGCGCCGTTGTGTCGCTTCTGGGAGATGCGACCTCCGACCTCGACGCCGAGCTTGCCGCAGAAGGCATTACCCGTTCGATCAGTGCGATTGTCCCGAGCTTTGCAGGTGCCCTCGACGTCGTGGCCGCGACCGATAGCGTCACCACAATCTCACGCGCCTTTGCAGAACGCCATGTTGCCGCACTTGGTCTAAAGCTGCTCACAGCGCCACTTCGAAACACAGCCATGCCAATCGTGACTATCTGGGCTCGCTACCGGAGCACAGATCCGTTGCTGGGATGGCTGCGGGCACTGCTGCGCGAATTGGCATTGACCAAGGGGGCGAGCGGCTGAGGTTAGTGCCCAGACCAAAAACACTAACGGCTTCGCCTCATGTGAAGTCAGCGTAATCTTGTTTGGCGCTGGATTTGAAGGTGCCTTGGTATACCTTGGGAGCCCCAAGACTATGTCGCAGAACCTGAGGAGAACGTCATGGACCGAAGGCTGCTCACGCCTATTGAAGCAGCTTTGTTGCTCGCCCCGACGTCGGGCAGCGCGACCAAGTGCCTGCAAGCTGCCTTGTTGAGCCTACTCAGCACCGGTCGGATCGCGATTGAGGAAGCCAGCGGCCAGTTCAAACAGTCGGCCCTTCTCCTGAAGGGAGCCGCACCGCCCCCGGTGGAGCAGCTTCCATCCCATCTGAGGGCTGTTGAAGAAGCATTGCAGGCTAATGGGAAGGGGAATCGGCTCACCAGTTCGGAAGTGCTCCATACCCTTCAGAAGAGGTTCGGATATGGCTTTGCACGCTATGTGCATGACGAGGTTGCGCCTAGTCTAATCAAGCGTGACCTTCTGACGCGCCAGGACGGTAAGTGGATCGGCTTGTTTCCACGCATTAGCTACCAGCGAACGACGCGAGGCGCTGCACTTGCCGTCCCAGTCGAACGGCTTGTTGCAGACGTGGAGCGTGTCCCGTCGCTCATTGATACCGACCCAAACCAAGCACTCAACGTCGCTCTGTCGGCGGGAGTGTTGCTAGTCATGTCCGCCCGCGCGCGTAGGCAAATTCCGGCGCTCCGAAAACTGCTTGCGGAGCGTGGAGATGACTTTGTGCCGACGCCCTTAATACCGCTGGACAGCGGTGAAGAAGTCGCGGGCGAAGTCGAGCACTTGCTCGATCTCGGTGACATGGCGCGTTCATTCGATTTCGTATCCCTGTTTGATGGCATCGCGGCGGTTGGCGAATTTACAGGCGGCGGTGACACTAGCTCGTCTGACGGCGGAGACGGGGGTGGCGGTGGAGACTGACGGACTAGACGCCAGCGTGGGCAAATGCTCATTCTCGGCTTCCGCGCTGTAGGGGGCGATGCGCCGCTCAGCTACCCACACCAAACTCGCATATCGCACGGCCTGAACATGTGATTGTGGCCAGCTCTATTGGAGACGCCCTAACCCTTTCCGCTCAATGCGGGCTCCGTAATTTGGTCGCTAGCAGCTGGTCCGCTTATGGGGTCCATCAAGGCCCCGCGAAACGCCACGAACTGGGGTGGTTAGCGGACGTTCGCGAATGCCTGCCATCGGGACACTAACTTCCGCAAACGCTCCGAAAATGCGCCTAGGGATCGATACGCCCATCGAAGGGCAGCGCATCGATCGGACCTTCAAAGGCGATGAAAAGCGTGCACGGCCCCTTTAGCAAGCAGGAGGCACTGTGCGACAATCCCGCAGGTCCGTAAGCATAAGTGCCGACCTCAATTATCCTCGGCGGGGCTCCCTGGTCATCGACGGCCAGCCGTCCGGTGACCAGGACCAGGAGGCAGGTCGAACCTGCCAAAAATGGCCGAAAGGTTGGCGATTACTGCGCTTATCGGCGCGACGTTACGCGAGATGCACTTAACCTCACCATGCTGAGTTGGGCGCGCACGAGCGAGACGCATTTTGCCACTTGGGGCGACTTTGAGGGTTTGGCGGGTTACGAACCGCTGTCGCGAATTCCTGCAAAGTGCATGTATCTGGGCAGTCGTCGGCAGATGTTGCAAGACTGGGCGGACCTGGTGGATAGCGCCAGCGAAGCCGTCGGCGCGGCTTTATCCGTCAAGTGAATCGGCCGAGATGTTGGTGCGCTCCGTATCCGGCGCGCTGATCCGCGTGACCAAGGCCGTTACCGTCGGCACGCTTAGGAAATTCATCAGCAGCACCATGCTGGTCGCGCTTGCCAGCGAGCGCAGCGGCAGCGGGCAGCCGGTGGCGAATAGTTGCAGCACGGCCAAGACCGCAGTCAATGTCGGCCATGCCGCTAGCAACGCGATCATGATCAGCCGCCGCTTGGCACGCCACCTTGTCTTGATTGCGGCGATCATGCCGCAGGTTCCAGGCGCTCGACAGGCAAATAAGCAGCGAAGAAACTTTCGACCGCATCAGCTTGCGCGGAGGCGATCGCGTGACCGAGCCCTCGCACCGGCATTTCTTGCACCGTATAGCCTGCGACACGAAACGACTGTCCGGCTTCGTTGAGACAGGCAAAGGGCACGACCGGGTCGCTATCGCCGTGCGACAAGAATATCCGCGTCGCAGCGTGGCTTCGGACAGCAATCGGCGATGCAACCCTGCCAGCGATCGACGCAATGGCGCCCGGAGGGTCGTCGCAATCGGCGAGCGCGAGCGCCATCATCGCCCCTTGGCTGAAGCCGCACACTGCAACTCGCTGGGCGTCGAGCGCCAGGTCGCGGCGCTCTGCAAGAATGCAGGCCTTGAGCCACGGGAGCGCCGCCGCAATCCGGGCCGCGCGGTTCGTGTCGGTAACACCGCGAATGCTGAACCATTGACGACCGGGACCGCCGAGGTCGGACGGCGTGGGCGCATCGGGAATGAGGACCGCACTGGCCGGATTGGCGGATTGCAGCATCCGCCCGAGCGGCATTAGCGACGACGCATCTGCGCCAACGCCGTGCAGGCATACTATGAGATTATGGGGGGCTGAGCCATCGGACGGCAGCAGGCGAATGACCGTCATTCTCAGGCTCCGAACGCATAGGCGTCCATCCTCAGGACGCCGTGGGTGGTGGAACGATGGAGCGCGCGGACTTTTGCGTCCGCGCCGCCGGCACCCATCGCCACGAACAAGGGGAGAAGATGTTCTTCGGTCGGATGATTCCTTACCGCATCGGGCGCGACTGTACGGTAATTGCGCAACGCGGCGCGGTCGTTCGACAGGATCGCGTCGTCCATCCATTCGGCAAATCGCGACACCCAGTCGGGCTCCGCTGCTGCCACGTCATGACGGTGCGGGATGTAACTGCGCAGATCGTGAGTGAACGAACCCGAACCGATGATCAGCACGCCTTCGCTGCGGAGCGGTTCGAGCGCAGTGCCGATGGCGAGATGGTGATCGACGCCGCCAAGTGTCTGCACCGACACTTGGATCACCGGAATGTCCGCTTCAGGCCAAGCGAGCAGCAGGGGAACCCAGGCGCCGTGATCGAGCCCGCGCCGAACGTCGCTTGCGGCTGACAACCCGGCTGCAAGAAGTAGCGAAGCAATGCGCTGCGCTGTCTCGGGCGAGCCGGGGGCGGGATAGCGCAGCGCATAAAGCTCTGGTTCAAACCCGCCAAAATCGTGGATCGTGTCGTTGGTCAGCGGCGCGCTCACTGTCGGCGTTGCGGTTTCCCAGTGCGCCGAAACCATGACGATCGCTTCGGGCCTCCTCGGCAGCAGCGAGCCGAGCCCGCTCAGAAACTGACGGGCCGGTGTTGTGCCGAGCATGAGGTTGGGTGCGCCGTGGCTCACGAAGAGGGAGGGAAATGTGGACATGTTCTGCTCTCAAGGAGGATGCGACCGGGCGGAACTGCCGCCCGGCCGCATTGGTTCAGCCGTAATAGAAGACTTCATGGACGATCTTGCCATCACGCCAGGTGCGGACCGCGACTTGATGATAATTGCGCTCGCCCCACTCGCTGTGCGTGAAATCGAAATGCCAGTGCGAGAAGCTGGTGTCGCCACCGACGCCGGTGGCGAGCACCTTGCCACCGCGGAAATCGGTAATCGCAGCGAAAAAGGCCTCTTCTCGAACACGATTGGCATCCTTGCCGATGGTCGGCTCGGCGTCGTTCTCCTGCATGACGACATCGTCGGCATAATAGGTCTCAAAGGCTTGGAGGGCCGTGCCGTTGAGAATGGCATCGTTGAGCGCGCGGTCGAGCTCGGCAATTGAAGACTGGGTCATGAGTTTCGTCCTTTGGATGGTGTCAGCATTATGCAGCGGAAAGCTGGCGGGTGGCGGCAAGCGCGGGCGTCGGTCGCAGCGCGAACGCGCCATCGCCGATAAGCGACTGGACGATCAGCGCGACGGCCCACATGGCGGGAAACTCCCAGCCACCATTGGGATTGGTGAAGAAGAATCCCGCCGAGGCGTGCACCGTGAAAATCGCACCGAGCAGGATCGGCACCAGCGCCAGCGCAACAATCCGCGTGTAAAAGCCGAGGATCAGCGCAACGCCACCGACAACTTCGGCAGCGAGCACGGCATAAGCCAGCGCGCCCGGAACGCCGACAGAATCAAAAAATTGTGCGGTGCCGGTCGGCGTGAACACGAAATATTTGAGGCCCGCATGTGCGAGGAAGAGGCCGCCGAGCGTCGCACGGAGCAGCGTTGCGCCATAGTCTGAGAGAGTATCGGTTTTCATCATCGTCATCCTTTTGCTGATTGATCATGCCACGCTAAGCCATGCCGATATGTTTGAGCATTGCCATTCTACGTAGATTAGCTATGCATAAACGCATGAAACGATTGGAGCTCCCACGCCTAGACTGGGACGACATGCAGTGCTTTTTGGCGATCAGCCGGATCGGCACATTATCGGGTGCGGCGCAGCTACTCGGCGTCACACAACCGACGATGGGCCGCCGCCTCGAACGGCTTCACGACCGCGTTGGCGCGGCCTTGCTCCAGCGCACGCCGACGGGTTTTGTGCTCACAGCGGCAGGCGAGCGCGTGCTCGCGCATGTCGAGCGGATGGACGAGGAAGCTTTGGCCGTTGGCCGGGCCTTGACCGGCGAGGACGATCGCCTCGCTGGAGAAGTGCGCATCACCACGGTCGAAGCCTTTGGTGCACATGTGCTGGTCCCCGAACTACCGGTGCTGCTCGATTGTCATCCAAAGCTCGCGATCGAGGTCGACGTCGACACGCGGAGCCTTTCGCTCGCTCGCCGCGAGGCCGACGTCGCCATTCGTATGGCGGCGTTTCGGCAACATGAGATCGTCGTCCGCAAGGCCGGCCTGATGGCCTTTGCCGTCTACGCCGCGCCCGATTATCTTGAGCGTTTCGGCGATCCAAAAAGTGGCAAAATGGCCGGTCATCGCATCATCGCACTTCAGAATAGCCTGCTCGACATGCCCGAGGGGTCTTGGTTCAATACAAGCATGGCAGGGGCCGTGACGGTGCTGTCGACCAACAGTCGCGAAGGCCAGGTCAAAGCGTGCCTCGCAGGTGCCGGTCTTGCCTGTCTGCCCCGCTATCTCGCCGACCCGCACGACAGACTGGTCCGGCTCTCCTTTGCTTCCGATCCACCCGCGCGTGAAATCTGGGTCGGCACACACCGCGATACGCGAAGCAATGCGAAGATCAGGGTGGTGCTCGACTGGATCGCAGAGCTGATGCGTAATGCGCAAAGTCGGCTCAATCCTGATAACGTCGCGCGCTAGCCCATGCGTGCCATCGAATAATCACGCGGTATTTCGGCAGGCGCGAGCGTGAGATGGCCACGCAGTGCGCCCAATAGGACGGTGGTCGCGGTGACGATGAGCAGCGCTGCAGCGAGATCGACCCACCAGCGCGCGCGGGGCGTTTGTCCGATCATGCGGCTTTCGAGGTCGATGCCCTGTTTGCGGTGCAGATAGACCGCGCTGACATGCACGCCGATCAGCAACAGAAACAGATAGGCCAGCGCTGCGTGCACGACGTAGGACCAGGAATCGACCGACCACCCCGCCACTTTCGCCATGACAGGATAGAGCGCTGGCAGCTTGATCCCGAAATAAGCGTTTCCGAAACCTTGCAGATCGGCAATGGCGAGGCCCGTCAGGCCGATCAGCACGACGAGCGCATAAATCGCGGCATGTCCCAAATGCGCGGCGTGGCGTTCGCGCGGCGGGATATGGGCGGGAAGCTGCGGGGTGCCGAGCAGCAGGCGCGCCGCGAGGCGCACGGCCAAAAGCAGCATCAACGTCAGCGCCACCGATTTATGCAGATTGCGCACGGTCGTCTGCAGCGCATCGCCGCTGGCCGATCCCAGTCCCTCGAGGTTGATCGTCAGGACGCCGCTGATCCAGACAAAGGCAAAGCCGATCGCCATCGACCAGTGGAGGATCCGCAGGATCGCAGGATAAGTCCCCGCGCCTGTCGCGGCCGACATTGGCGGCCTCATTCCGTAGGCGGCGTCGTCGGCGCCATCGATTGCGTCATCAGCCAACCATATACCGGCAAGGTCTCGGTCAGCCCCGATGCGACCGGCCAGCCGGCAGCTTCGTCGCGGCGCCAGTCGGCACGCCATTCGGCCATCACCGAAAACCAGTTGCGAGCCGTGACCCGATTGGCCGCCAGCGTCGCGATCGTAACTTCGCGCTCGGTCTCGCTCACCGAACCCGAAGCGTCGATCACGCCGTGCACCGTATAGCCGTCACGCACCATGTCGAGCGCCGGAAACTGGAGGCAGGTCGATGCCGAGATTGCTGCAATGATGACGCTGCGGCGCCCGCTCGCCTCGACCGCCCGCCGAAATTCAGGATCGCGATAGGCGTTGATGATCCCGTGCCGACGGATCAGCGGCGCGTCGGGAAACATCTGCCGCAGTTCGGGAAAGATCGGTCCGTTCGGACCCCAATCGCGGCTCGTCGTCAGGATCACCGGGATACCCATCGCTTTGGCGGCGCGCGCCAGCCCCAGCACATTGTTTCGAAACTCGTCCGGCGTCTGATCGCGAACCAGTTGCGCCAGGCCGACCTGATGATCCACGAGCACGAGCACGCTGTTTTCGGGCGTCAGCGTGGGTGCCGGTCCGACATTCTCGCGGGCCGTGGCGCGCGGCGCACTGTCCTGTGCCAAGGCGGGGGTCGAGACCGCAATCGTGGCGGTCGCAAGCAGCATTGTGGTCAACTGGGCGAAGCGTTTCATGATAACCTCTATCGGGAGCGAGCCGCTGGGCTGGCGATAGCTCTCAAATAGAAAAGTGAAAGGTGACGGTCACTTGCCGACTATCGTATTGTCGGCGTGCGCAAACGCATAGTGCGGAGGAAAACAGATCGCGACGCTAAACTTAATTCGACATCGCTCGCACTGTCTGACGGAAGCGGTCGAGCAGCGGCGAGCGATTGTCGCGCCGCCACACCATGAACAGCGTCGTCACGATCGTGGGGTCGTTCAGCGTAAGATAGGCGACGCCGTGGCGATGCGAACGTTCGACAGAGGCCGGCACGATCGACAACCCGGCTCCGACCGACACCAGCGCCATTGCGGTTTGCAGGTCCATCGTCTCCTGCGCGACGCTTGGCTCGAAACCGGCGGCGCGGCAAAAGGCGATCACCTCGTCGGCAAAGCTCGGGCGCGGATGGCGCGGATAGAGAATGAACCCGTCGCCCGCTAGTTCGGCTAGATCGATCGTGCCACGCGCGGCAGAGTCATTGGCGAGCGGAACCACTACAACCAGCGGTTCGACCAGCACGCTCTCGCTGGCGAACTCGCCATCGTCGAGCTGCGACCGCGCGAACGCGACGTCGATGCCGCGATCGACCAGCGCACGGCGCAGTTCTGCGTTGTTCATGGCGTTGAGCGTCAGGTCGACGCCGCCATGCGCTTCGCGAAACGCCTGCAGCCGTGCCGGCAGGAACGAATAGGTCGCCGAGCCGACGAACCCGACTGCGAAGCTGCCAACCGCGCCTTGCGCCGCGGCGCGCGTCCGTCGCGCCGCTTCGGCTACGCGCAGCAATATATCGCGTGCTTGCGGCACGAGGACATCGCCGGCTGTCGTCAGATGAACTTTGTTACGTACCCGGTCGAA
>JBGTIG010000268.1:0-12309 GCA_041745755.1 Lysobacterales bacterium | reverse complement strand
GCGGGTCGCCGCGGATCCCGCGCTGTCGCTGACGATACTGACGGCGTTGTCGTTGACCCCGCCACGCGCCTCGAGCGATCTCGAGCGGCGATTCCTCGACCCGTTCGTGGCGCGGCACTTCGGCGCCGACTTCCCGGTCCTGGAATACGCGATCGCAATGCGGGCCGACAACCTGCCCGCAAACATCCGTGTCGAGGAGTTCTACCTGCAGTCCGGAGCGCTGCTCGATTCGCGCGTCGCGCAGCGCAGCTACCTCAGCGTCAACTACACGCATGTGGCGCGCACGGTTGCCGCGCGCGGCGTCAACGTGCTGGTGCAGAAGGTTTCGCGCGAGCCCCACGGTTCACGATTGTCGCTGTCGTCGAATCCCGATCTGACCTTCGACCTTCTGGATGCCTGCGACCGGCTGGGCGTGCCGCGGCCACTGCTCGTCGCCGAGATCGATCCCGGGCTGCCGTGGCTGGATGGCCCCTGCTCCGTCGCGGAGACGTTCTTCGACGTGATCGTCGAACTCCCCGGGTCTGCGCCGGAACTGTTCGCCGTGCCGCGCCAGCCCGTCAGCGACGCCGAATATGCGATCGGACTCTACGCCAGCGCCCTGGTGCGGGACGGGGGCACGCTGCAGATCGGGATCGGCGCACTGAGCGATGCGCTCTGCCACTCGCTGGTGCTGCGGCACACCCGCAATGAAGCCTATCGCGCGGTACTGCGGGCGCTCGATCCGGAACTCGAGACTCGCGACTGCGTAGCACGCTGCGGTGGACTGGGTCCTTTCTCTCAGGGGCTCTATGGTGCGAGCGAGATGGTCAACGACGGCTTTCGCCTGCTGATGGAAGCCGGGATCCTGCGGCGCCGCGTGGTGGACGACGAGGAGGCGATGCAGCGGATCGTGGCGGGCGCAGCGACGCCCAGCGACGAGGAACTGCTCGCTAGCGAGGGCCGCGTGCTGGATGGCGCGTTTTTCCTGGGATCGAAGGACCTCTATCGCTGGCTGCGCGAGCTTCCGGCAGACGTCGCGCGATCGATCGGCATGACGCGCGTGTCGCATATCAACGAGCTCTACGGCGGCAACGAGGCGCTCGAGCGCGCGCAGCGGCGCGACGCGCGGTTCTTCAATACCTGCATGCTGATGACCGCACTCGGCGCGGCCGCGTCGGATGCACTTGAGGACGGTCGGGTGGTCTCCGGCGTGGGCGGGCAATACAACTTCGTGGCGATGGCGCACGCGCTGCACGATGCCCGCTCGGTGCTCATGTTCCGCGCGATCCGCGACACGCGCACGGGGGCGGAATCGAGCGTGCACTGGAGCTACGCGCACACCACCATACCCCGCCACCTGCGCGACATCGCGATTACCGAATACGGCATCGCGGACCTGCGCGGCGCCACCGACGAGGCTTGCGTGACACGGATGCTCGGGATCTGCGACGCGCGCTTCGAGCCGGCGCTGCGCGCGAGCGCGATCCGCTCGCTCAAGCTTGCCCCGGGCCACGCGCAATCGCCGCGCACGCGCTGCAACACCCCCGACGCGATCCGCGAGTTGCTGCGACCGTTTCGCGCCGGCGGCACGTTGCCGGACTATCCGGTGGGCTCGGACTTCACGGACGTCGAGCAGCGGCTTGTGCGCGCCCTGGGTTGGCTGAAGACACGGGCGCGAACCCCCGCAGGCAAGTTTTCGACGCTCCTGCGCGCATTGTCGCCGGGTGGCGCGCGGGATGACGAGGCGCTGCAACGCATGGCACTGCTCGACGTGGCATCGCCCGCCCCGTGGCTGCAGGCGAGACTGCTTTCGCACGCGCTGCGGCATACGCGGGAACGGCCTGTCTGATCGCTGACTGGAAATGCCGGAATCCGCGCACGGACGCGCGATGCAGGCGCGCACGCGCCAGACTCCCGCCCCTGCGCATCGGAATGGGACCCGTACATGCCGCACCTGTTCGAACTGGCGATGCCCTGGTGGGAATTCGTGCTGCGCGCGGTGGCGGTCTACGTCGTGCTGCTGGTGCTCGTGCGCGTGACCGGCAAGCGATCGGTGGGCCAGTTCACGCCCTTCGACCTGATCCTGGTGATCCTGCTCGGCACGGCGGTGCAGAACTCGCTCATTGGAGATGACGTTTCCCTGCTCGGAGGCTTGATTCTTGCCGCCACGCTGATCGCGCTCAACTGGGGCGTGGGATTCGTGTCGGCCCGCAGTGAGAAGATCCATGGTCTGCTTGAAGGTGAACCCGTATTGCTGGCTCGCGATGGCAAGATCCTTCTTGCGAAGTTGAAGCGGGAAAAAATCAGTCCGGCCGACTTCGACGAAGCGCTCCGGGCTCATGGACTTCTCGACGCCGCCGAGGTGCGCTACGCATTCCTCGAGTCGGACGGCAAGATCAGCATCATCAAGCGCGACCGAATTTGACCGTTCGCGGGAAGTTCAAACCACCTCGCTCACTGCAGGTGCGTCTAGAATTGCCGCCACATCCGTTCCGGGGAAAAGACATGGATCCGAAAGCATTGGGAGAGCAGCGCGCTTATCCGGGCGCGCAAGCGGGCGACGCGGCGGGGCTAACCAAGCGCGAGCTGTTCGCGATGGCGGCCCTGCAGGGCCTCGCGGGCGTGGCCACTCACAAGTTCGAAACGCGCAGCGTCGGCACAAGAGCCGTTCTCGCAGCCGACGAACTGCTCGCGGCGCTCGTCCTCGAACCGGAGGTATTCGAGACGCAGATGCAGGAGTAGGCGCCACCGCGAGATGATCGCCGCGCAGCGGCGATGGCCCGCAGGGCGAACCACGGGATGTGGCTCATCTAACCGCGCTGCACCCGGCTCGATTCCCGGGAGCTCATAGCGCTTGCACGCCGCGGCGGGTCGGTGATGCTTCCGCAACTAGTGGTGGCCGGGGACGGAATCGAACCGCCGACACGAGGATTTTCAATCCAGAGCGCAACTCGCTACAGGCCACGTCCTGACTGGGGTTGCAGCTTCATAGTGTTCATTTTCTGTGTAATCTTGCGGGGCGCATGGGCGGCCTGCAGCTTGTCCATGGCGGCCGTGACTGAGCCGCTGTGCGTGTACTTTTCGACCATCCGCCGCGACTTCCAGCCACCCATCGCTTGTAGCGTTGCAGCGTCGACGCCAGCGTGCGCGGCGTTCGTCGCCATCGTGTGCCGCATCGTGTGTGGCGTCGCTGCGAGCTTCGCAGCTTTGGCGACTCGACGGAACGCCTTGCTGACGTTAACGCTGTGACCAGTCGTCCACTTGCCCGATGGGACTAGCCACTCCGCCTGATCCGGGACGGAGTCGCGCAAGTAGGCCCTAAGGAACGTCGCTAGTTGCTCCGTCATGGGTTGCTGACGCTCGCCAGCCTTGTCGCGCGCGACCCATAGAAGGCGTCGAGGGAGGTCGAGGTCAGCGACCCGGATCGCAAGGATCGACTGATTCCGCATTCCGGTGTGCAACCCGATCATGGTGAACGCATACACGTGCGGGTTCGGATCCTCGAGCGCCGCGGCGAGTAGAGCGGCGGCCTGTTTCGGAGTCAGATACACGGGCTTTTTCTCGGGCTCCTTCTGGCGCTGGATTCGGCACGGCGGGGCGGCGATGAGGTTCATTCTGCCGCTTTCCTACACATAAAAAAGGAGCTTGCTGCGAATGTCAACTTAGCAACGCGCGCGTTTCAGTGTCGACGAACTCTACGATTGTCCGGCGGGCTGTGTCGTATTGTGGCTCGACTACGGCGACTGAGGAGGTAAGTCGGGTGTACGAAAAAAAAATGGCAGTGAAACGTCCGAAAGGCTTCTCGCCGGAAAGATCTCCTCGTCGACACTGAGCGCCAAAATATCCGGGCCCAGACACCTTTCAAGGATTGGCAACATGACGCCATCCAGAAAATTGCAGAGCTGCTTGGCGACCAATTGAATCTCAGAGAAAAACGCATTCAGGGCTTCTTCTCTCTTTCCAACGGCAATTGTTTCCAACATGGCCAGGTTCGCGACGATCTCGCTGGCGAGGTACAGGTTGTTGCCGTTGGCCCCACCGAGTATGAAATCGAAGTTCGACTCTTCCGCGGCTTCTCGCCAATGTCGCTCGAAAGCCCGAGCATCGTAGTGAAATGCAAATCCGTTCCGTACGTCATGGATGAGGTTGGGACGCCCGAAGTAACGCTTGAGGCGACCGAGTGACGCCCCGGCTTCCGCCGGAATAGTCCGAGCGTACGTTCGGCTCAACCTGGAGCCAAAGTAAACGGTTCGTAGTGCTTCCCAACACTCAAGCAGCTTCCCCGCAAGGATGCGCGCGTAGATCATCGCTTGAAGACCGTTAGCTTGATGCTCCAGCGACGAAGTGTTGGATGACTCGTCCGCTGCCAACATGCAAACAAACACTTTGTTGAGGGAATGTAGTTCGTTTTGCATGTGGCCTGCCATGAGTAAAAAGGATCGCTCCTCAGGACTCACGGCGCACAGAGATTCGACTGTGAGGGCGTATCTGCGGACTTTCATTTGGTCTCTCAGAGATTGAGTTTTGGCAGAAGGACTCATGTGTTGGTGAAACTCGGGTTGACTTGCCTGCCCACCGCTATTAAGTAGAGGAGACTTTTGGGGTTCTCTAGGAAGCGGTTACCGTAGCCCATTGCCCCTGATGAACTCAAAGCAAGCTGCGGCGCTGCCACCACTCGACGCGCGTTCGCCCCCTCATTCTTTAGGTCGAGACACCAGGAAGTGACATGACGCCACAAGACTTCATCGCCAAGTGGCGTAGCGGAGGGGATGAGCGCCGGGACGCTCAGCCTTTTTTCGAAGATCTATGCCGGCTGGTGGGACACCCCACGCCGCGCGAGGCTGACCCCGACCACACTTGGTTTACCTACGAGTACGGCGCAAACAAGACCAGCGGGGGCGATGGCTGGGCAGACGTCTGGAAAAAGGGCTTCTTCGGCTGGGAAGCCAAGGGCACCAATCGCAGCCTCGAGAAGGCTTACGAGCAGCTGAAGATGTATGCGGATGCCCTGCAGAACCCGCCACTGCTGGTCGTGTCGGACCTGCAGACCATCGTCGTGCATACCAACTTCACCAACGCGGTGAAGCGCGAGATCCGCTTCACCGTCGAGCAACTGGCGGAGTACGAGACGCGGCAGATCCTCGATGCGGTGTTCAATCACCCCGAGACTCTGCGGCCTGGCATCACCCGCACTGCCATCACGCAAGAAGCCGCGGAGAAGTTCACCACGCTGGCCCAGGTGTTGCGCGATCGCAACCATGAGCCGCACGCGGTCGCCCACTTCCTCAATCGGCTCCTGTTCTGCATGTTCGCTGAGGACATCGGTCTTTTGCCGTCGCGCCTCTTCTCCGAGCTGGTGGAAGGTGCCGAGCGAGATCCGGCCCTATTCGAGCAATGGAGTAGCGAACTTTTCCGCGCCATGCAGCTGGGTGGCGCGTTGGCCTTCAAGCGAGTCGACTGGTTCAACGGCGGCCTCTTTGAGGACGCCGCAACGCTGCACCTGGAAGTGCCTGAACTCAAGTTGCTCGCCGAGGCGTGCCGACTTGATTGGTCCGAAATCGAACCGTCCATCTTCGGCACCCTGTTTGAGCGCGGACTTGACCCGGACAAGCGCAGTCAGTTGGGCGCGCACTACACCGACCCCGCGACGATCATGAAGATCGTGCAGCCCGTCATCATCGAGCCGTGGCTCCGCGACTGGGAATCCGAGAAAATCGAGTTGCGAATGCTACTCGCCAAGGCCAGCAAGTCCGTCTCCAAGCCCGCCCAGAATCGATTCAATGCGTTCCTCGAGCGCCTCCGGCGCTTCACGGTCCTCGACCCTGCGTGCGGCTCCGGAAACTTCCTCTACCTGGCTCTGCGGGCCCTGAAAGACATCGAGAAGCGCGTGCTGATCGAGGGAGAGGCGCTGGGGCTGGGGCGGCAGTTTCCTGCCGTGGGGCCTTCGTGCGTAAAGGGCCTCGAACTCAACACCTACGCGGCGGAGTTGGCTCGCGTGACGATCTGGATTGGCGAGATCCAGTGGATGATCCAGAACGGCTACGGCGCGAAAAAGGACCCGATTCTGCAGCCGTTGGAGCAGATCGAGAACCGGGACGCGCTGTTGGACTCTCATGGCAAGGCGGCCACTTGGCCCAGTGCCGACGCCATCGTGGGTAACCCACCATTTCTGGGGGGTTCGAAGCTTCTCCGGGAGCTGGGCACCGAATACGCGGCGTGCCTGCGCAAGACTTACGACAAGCGAGTGCCTGGCGGTGCTGATTTGGTCTGCTATTGGTTCGACAAGACGAGTAGCGCACTTCTGAGTGGTGCGCGGTACGCCGGGCTGGTTGCCACAAATAGCATCCGCGGTGGGGCGAATAGAAAGGTCCTCACTCGTATTGTGGAGAAGGGGCGGATCTTCGAAGCGTGGAGTGATGAAAGCTGGGTCAACGATGGCGCTGCGGTCCGCGTGTCGCTTATTTGCTTTGAGAGCACAAGCGCCGATGAGCGGCGCCCCGGAGACATCGCGGTTGCCCCCGTGCTCAACGGACAGCAGGTGACGAATATCCACGCCGATCTCACCGCGGCGATGGGCGCTCAGGGAATTGACCTTACTAGCGCGTCTACGCTTAAAGAAAATATAGGCGTTAGCTTTCAGGGCGCATCCAAGAAGGGCAAGTTTGAGATTGACGCGCGTTTGGCGCGTGCCTGGCTCTTGCTTCCAAACCCCAACGCTAGGCCAAACAGCGACGTCGTGAAGCCTTGGGCGAATGGCTACGACCTGAGCCGCCGGCCTCAGGAAAAATGGATCATCGACTTCGGCAGCTCGATGAGCGAGAGAGACGCCGCTTCATACGAACAGCCGTTTGGCCACGTGGCCGCCACCGTCAAGCCGGAAAGGGAGAAAAAGTCGGACCAAGCTCTCCGGAAATTTTGGTGGCGTCTTGGCAGGCCTCGAGTGGAGTTGCGCGCTGCGATGAGGTCTCTTCCGCGCTTCATTGCCACCGTAGCCCATAGCAAGCACCGCTTCTTTGTGTGGCTGCCAATAACAACTTCGCCGGACCAGGCGCTCATAACAGTTGCCCGCGACGACGACACTACGTTTGGAATCCTTCACTCGCGACCCCACGAGGTTTGGTCTTTGCGGATGTGCACTCACATAGGGGTTGGGAACGACCCGCGTTATACGCCGACCACCTGCTTCGAGACGTTTCCGTTTCCCAGTGGGCTGACCCCGGTTGTGCCCCCCGCCGACTACGCAAATCTGCCAACCGCACGTTGCATAGCTCTGGCCGCTCAGGCGTTGGTAGCGGCCCGTGACCGCTGGCTTAATCCTCCAGAGTGGACGGAGCAAGTTCCCGAAGTAGTGCCGGGCTATCCGGACCGAATTTTCGCCAAGTCTGGCCACGAGGCGGACCTGAAGAAGCGGACCCTCACCAACCTCTACAACGCGCGACCCGCGTGGCTAGCGAGCCTACATGCCGACTTGGATGCCGCGGTCGCGGCCGCCTACGGATGGGAGTGGCCCCTATCCGATGACGAAATTCTGGGGCGGCTGTTCAAGCTAAATGAAGCGCGCGCTGCACTGAACTAGTAGACCAACTCAGTGAGCCGAATTTCTGAGGAACGCGCGATCGAACTCTACGCAGAGTTTCGCCGAACGCTGCCGCAGGCGCCCGTGCTGCCGTACGCGCCTTACCCTAATCCTTTCGCGAACCGGACGTTTGATCCGTTCCTAGGTCAAGTTTTCGTGCAGGTTGCGAATGACGTACTGCGCGAGCTGGCCAACTTCATCAATGAGTTCGGCGGCTACATTCGCCGTCTTGATGCTTGGCGTTGGGTCCAACGCAGTTTGCTGGAGGACGACAAATTGGCCGTGATAGTTGAGCACGTGCGGCCACTGGCCGTGCTGTGTTTGAACTCGCCCTATGCCATCAGAGGAAGGATCCTTCACGCGGTGTGCTCTGTATCGCAGCATGCCTCGCACTACTACCGACCACCTTACGGGCCATCTACCTGGTCCGGAACGCATGCAAACTTTAAGCAAGCCCAGAAGCTTGCTGATCGTTGGAATGCATGGCCCGCGGTGTGTGAAGCACTCAAATTGATGAACGGAGAATCGTTTTCAAGTCTCACCGGCGAATACCGGAACAACCATCACCACGGGCAACCCCGCGGAATCGCAATCGGATACACCTCGGAGGTGAAACGAGTTGCGATGCCGAACGATCAAGAAAGCTGGTCAGTCGGCATGCGACAACCGCTCAGCGTCGAAGATCTAGTCGTTCCGCTGGGTCTCGAGCATGGCTTCGCGCTTTCGGCCTTCCGCGCGTTTCTGGGGTTGCTGGAAGAGCAGATCGCAGCAGCGCAGGAGACCTAGGCACGAGTCTCGTGCGACCTCTGGGCCCGAAAGCCTCGATAGGCTTCGTCGCCGGGCATCGCAGGCTGCTCGTGTCGGCAGCCCGTCGCAGGGAGACGGCACGGTGGCACCGAAGTACCCCGGCGCAGCTTCCTCACGACTTCGGCCCGCGTGAGAGGGTCAGTTGGCTTCCGGGGGAGATCGGATTGCGTCGGCAGGGTTCACTGCACATTCCGGCCGACCTGGCCGCCGGCGCCGGCTGGATCGGAGTAGTGTTGATTAACCCTCCCCAAGGTAGTGCCACGATGAAGCAATTTCTCTTCACGGCCGCGGTGCTTTTCCTCGGGATGGCGTTCTCGGCAAACGGCGCGCCACTCGCAGTCACCTTAGCGGTCAAGAACGCCACCTGCAGTACTAGCCGGGGATTTGCAGTCGATGCCGCCGAAGGTCCGGCCGATTCGACATATTTCGTCGCAACCGTAATCGCCACATGTCCCCCATTTGGCCCGGCCACTCCTGCTGCGTCGACGTTGGGGAAACTCGATGGAGCAGGAAATCTAATTTGGGAACGTTCGTACAAATTTTCGGCTCACAGTTCGGAGCAAGCGTTGGTACTTGCGGTGCTGAGCGATTCATCGGTTGTAACGGCGGGGCGGTCGAATATTTGCACGATGGTAAATTCCATGGGCAACTGCACGCAATCTGTGGTGCGCGGCACCCTCTCGCGTCACTCCAGTGAAGGCGTGCTGATTTGGGAGAAATTTATACACACGCCGGGATCGCCCCCGATCGACTTAACCGCAATCGCTGTCGGGCCCGGTGACACGTTGTTTGTCGCTGGCGTCATTAACGGCTTTGGAAGCGTCGGTTCCGCAGGTTTGGTGATGAAGCTCGATCAGAACGGCGTCATCGAGCGTGCCCGCCTTTACAGCTCCGCGAATCGTGTGTTTCGCAGTGTCGACAACAAGATTGCCGTTCGCGACGACGGCTCCGGCGCAGTCTCGTTCAACACACAGCAGATCGGCATTGGCTCTTACCACAATCAAGTGATCCGATTCACCTCGGCGGGTAATATCGCGTGGCAAAGAGAGATCGGCGTGGGTTCTCAGTCAGGCGGACTACGAGGATTGTTTATCGAGGATTCCGGGAAAGTGCTCGCTGCTTCCCAGTCAACAAATTTGATGGGTTTCGATGTTATCGGGCTACTGCGCTTCACACCGACGGGGCTGGTCGATACGCGCTCAGCGATTCGAACTGCATCAGGGTTGGGTGGACAACTTCGGAGAGTTGGAACCGACTATCAGATGCTCATTGAACAGATATTTGATGGACCGTCGCGACAAGCGATTGTGAGATTGAACGCGGGACTTGACACAGTTTTAGATGTTCGCCCTTTTCCCGCGGGCGCGGGGGGTTCTACGTTTTCAGCCATTTCAGCAAGCGGCAACGCAAGCGGTTGGTGGCTCGCCGGATACTCGGTATTTCCAAGAATCGACCCTAGCATTGTTCGTCTTGGCGCAAACCTTGAGGGGCCCGCACTGTGCGGTGCCACGAACGCCTCTGCCGTTGATGTTGACAACGATGCTGCAACAATTGCGCTCGGCCAACTGGCGGAAGCTGACGTGCTGATTACGGTCGACCCGCGCCAGCGAAGCCGTCTCGCTGACCTGTTGGACCCCACAGTGCCCGAGTGCTTGCCACCCCCGTCGCCCCGACTCAGGTTTGAATCTAGCAGCCTGAGCTTTGGCGACATTCAACCCGGCAGTTGCGGCGACGCAGTTGCTTCGGTCTTGAACTCGGGAACCTTAGTCGGCCAGGTGTCTGCGGTTGCCATTCAGGGGTCCTCAGTCTTCAGTGTGGCCAGTGAGGATTGCACTTCATTTCCTATGCCACCCGGCGCTCGTTGTTCAATCGCAGTCCGGTTTTGTCCCGTAGCGAATGGCGAGTTCACGGCGGCGTTGAACGTGTCCTCAAATGATCCAGAACAGCCGCTCGTGTCGCTGCCCGTAATCGGCGCTTCTGGCGGCGCCATTTTCGCCAATGGTTTCGAATAGTGCGGTGAGCCCGCTTGTTTACAGAGCTCAGGCAGCCCTTCGAAACCTGACCTCCTCCTTTGCAGCATTAGAGGTCGTATTCCAAGGAGCTGTGGATGTCGATTAGCAATCCATTCGCGTCAGCAGGTGACACGGATGCAAACGCGACCAAGGTGCGAATTGTTGAAGCAGACATGCTTCGTAAACATGGGGTCACGATCAACGTGCCGCGGACATCGTACTTCGAAGACTTTATGTCGCTTGGGTGGCACCCACGCGAGCCGTAGCAGCCTCAGCCGAAGCACCGATCGAACCCGATCCAGGCAAAGTGGTCCGCACCGAGCGCCTGCCTCAAAACAGTGACGCCGCAGTGCGGCGGGCGGGGAGCAATTAGGGTTCGCCCCGGCTATTTCACACTGTGGTCAGCCGTGTAATTTCTGTGTAATGTTGCAAGAAATGCCCTGCAATACACTTAGAAATTCGTCAAACGGTTGCGGACAGAAACACCACAATATCTGTGAAATTGTGAAGTTTAATGGTGGCCGGGGACGGAATCGAACCGCCGACACGAGGATTTTCAATCCTCTGCTCTACCAACTGAGCTACCCGGCCAATAGTTGCCTCTCGCCGCCACGCGTCCCTGGAACGAGACTCGCGCGGGAGGATTTTCGAGGCGCCGCAGCAGGGAAGTGCGGGGCGCGCATGGTAGCGGTGCGGGTGTGCAGCGGCAACCGGGGCTCGTCCGAATGGCCGTGCTGACTTCGAAGGGCTGTGCACAAATGGGTTGTTCCGACCGTAGCAACCGGGCACATTGAATGGTTGCGTGGATCGGGACGTGGATCCCTTGCCTGGCCGATGACCGATTTCGAGGAATCCCGCACCACTGGACCATCCGCGGCAGACTCCGGCCTGCGCGAGCGCCTGCGCGTCGCGACCGAACTGCTGGAAGCCGTGGCGGCCGATGCTTCGCTGCTTGACGCGCTGCCCGAGGCTGAAACTAAACGCCTCCGCCAGGCGGTAAACCGCTATCACCATCCCGACCCGGAGGACCATCGCCGGAAGCGCCGCCGACTCAAGCGCGAACGCAACGCGCAGAAGATCCAGCGCGAGGAATCGGTGCTCGATGCGACCGGCATCCGTACGCTGCGCGCAAAGCCCGTGTTCACCACGCCAAACGTCTTTCCACCCGAAGGTTTCCTGGTCCGGGACGACGAGGCGGGCCTCGATCCTGACGACGGCGACCTGCAGCGCGATTCGATAGAACCCCGGCACTGCTACGTGTGCAAACGGAAGTACGAGCGCCTGCACCATTTCTACGACCAGCTCTGCCCGGAATGCGCAGACTTCAACTTCGCCAAGCGCAGCGAGACGGCTGACCTCAGCGGTCGCGTCGCGTTGCTCACCGGCGGTCGCGTCAAGATTGGATACCAGGCCGGCATCAAGCTGCTGCGGGCCGGCGCGCAGCTCATCGTGACTACACGATTTCCGCGCGATTCGGCGGCGCGCTACGCGGCAGAGGCGGATTTCGGAGATTGGCGCGACCGCCTCGAGATCTTCGGGCTCGACCTTCGGCACACGCCTTCCGTCGAAGCGTTCTGCGAGACACTGGTGGCGACGCGTCCGCGCCTGGATTTCATCATCAACAATGCCTGCCAGACCGTGCGGCGGCCGCCGGCGTACTACGTACACATGATGGCGGCGGAGAACGCCGCGCAACGCGAGATGCCGGAGCATCTCCGCGCACTGCTCGGTGATTACGAAGGACTGCGCGGCGTGGATCTGCTGGCAGAGGCTCGCGCGGAGGGCAGGCAACCCGGCGCGCTCGCGCAGGCCTTCCGTCCAGGCCGGCCGGCGCTTCCCGGCCTGACTCACGCCGCCGCGCTTTCCCAGATTCCGCTGCTGGCGGACGAACTGCTGGGTCAGGCACATCTTTTTCCCGAAGGCAGACTCGACCGG
>JBGTIG010000267.1:0-11291 GCA_041745755.1 Lysobacterales bacterium | reverse complement strand
CGACCGCGAACTTCGCCTCGGCTTCGGCCGCGCGCCCGGCCGCGAGCAAGCCCTTGCCCCAGGGAATGGCGTCGCTGATCCTGGCGGGATCCTGCGCCTTCTCATACACGGCCGCGGCGCGTGCGAACAGCGCCTCGCCCTCCGTCACGCGCCGCTGCTCCATTGCGATGCGCCCATGCGCACTCAGCGGCGAGCCCTGCATGTTGTGATCGGGCGGCAGGGTCTCCGCCAGCAACTCCGTCATCTCATCGTACACGGCCGCTGCCTCGTCGTAGCGTCCGCGCGCCACCAGACTGACGCCGATGCCGGACAGGGCCCACGCTTGCCTCGCGCGCGGCGCTTCCGGATCGGCACGCAGCAAGCGCAGCGTTTCCCGCGCCTCGCGCTCGGACTCCGCCCAGCGATCCATGCTCGAGTACACCGCGCTGAGATTGTTGTGATCGACCGCCGTTTCGACCGATGACTTGCCGTAGAGGGACTCCCGGTCCGCCAGGTTGGCCAGGTGGATGCGGAGCGCGCCCTCGCGGTCGCCGCGGTTCAGCGCGGCGTTGCCGAGGACCGTGCGCGCCTGGATCTTCTCCTGCCGATGCTCGCCCGGCAGCTGTTCGAACAACGCGAGCGACTCGCGCGCAGCGCGCTCGGCGAGTTCGAGCTTGCCAACCTGCTTGTAGGCGCTCGACAGGATGTTGAGCGCGCTGCCTTCCTCCGGATCCGGGGCTGGGTCGATCGCGCGGAGTTCAGCGAGCCCCTTCTCGAGCAACGGGATGGCGGCCGGGAAGTTGCGCAAACCGCCGAGCGCGCGCGCCAGCACGATGCGAAGTTCCGCCTGCGCGGCGGGCGCATCGGCGAGGTCCGTGTCGAGACGCGCGAGGCCGCTCTTCACCAGATCCTCGGCGGTCATCTGCTGCCCGTCCCGCGCGAGCAGCGGATCGAGTTCGGTGAACAGTTTCACCACGAAAGTCCGGGTGCGCTCCGCCAGCCTGAGTTGTTCCTCCGCGCGTTTTGCTTCGTGCTGCGCAATTCGCGTCTGCGCATCCGCGCGGCGTGCCTCCGCCTGCGCGACCTGGGTCTGCCAGAGCGCGATGCCGAGTCCCGAGAGGATCGCGAGCAGCACCAGGCTGGCGCTGCCGACCGCGAGGCGATTGCGACGCACGAACTTCGCCGTGCGATAGCCAAGGGTGTCCGGATGCGCGGTGATCGGTCGTCCGTCGAGATAGGCGCGCAGGTCGTGCGCCAGCGCCAGCGCCGACGCATAGCGACGTTCCGGCTCGCGCTTGAGCGCCGTCAGCACGATCGTGTCGAGGTCGCCCTCGAGCCTGCGCGCGCGGCGCGCGGTCTCGGTGTGCGACTGCCGCCGCAATACCGTGCTCGGCTTCTCCACCCGCTCCTGCGTCACGTCTCGCGCCAGCGCCTCGAGCGAGCGCGAGTTGCGTTGGTGTGGCAGTTCCCCTGTCAACAATTCGAACAGCAGCACGCCAAGCGCGTACACGTCGGTCGCCGTGCCGATCGGCTCACCCAGGAACTGCTCGGGCGCGGCATAGGCCGGCGATAACACCCGCATACCGGTGCCGGTCAGCGTCTCGACGCCGACGTCGGCGTCGAGCAGTTTGGCGATGCCGAAATCGAGCAGCTTGACGGTGCCGTCGTTCGCCACCATCACGTTGGAAGGTTTGAGATCGCGATGCACCACCAGCCTGCGGTGCGCGAAGTCGGCGGCTTCGCACACCGTTATCAGCAACCTCAGGCGCGCCTCCACCCCGAGGTCGTGGCTGCGCGCATACGCCGTCAGCGGCTCGCCCTCAACGTATTCCATCACCAGGTACGGCAAGCCCTCGCCGCCCACTCCACCATCGATCAGGCGCGCGATCCCCGGGTGCTCCAGCCGCGCCAGAATGCTGCGCTCCTGCACGAAGCGACGGATGACATCCTCGGTATCGACGCCGCGGCGCAGCAGTTTGAGCGCCACGCGCTGCGCGAAGTCGGCGCCCACGCGTTCCGCCAGGTACACCTCGCCCATGCCACCGCGGCCCACGCGCCGCAGCAACCGGTATTCGTCGATGCTCTCGCCGCTCCGATCGAACGGCTCCTCCGTGTCGCGTTCCACGTCCTTGCTTCCGGAAGCACCGTGAGTGGAGCCAATCGCTCCCCGCCAATCGCCATCGAGCGTGGCAGCGCGCGTGCGGTAATGCGCGTCCAGCATCTTTCGGAGGTTGGAGGCGATCCCGGCCTCGGAGGCTTCGAGCGCCACCAGCCGCTCCTCGCGCGCACCGGCATCGAGATCGCAGAGCTCGTCGAACAATTTCGAGGTGCGCCGCCAGAGTTCCGCGCGCTCGGGCCCTGCGGTCACAGCTCGATCTCCGCCAGCAGGAAGGCGCGTGCGCGCGCCCAGTCGCGTTCCAGCGAACGCTGCGAGCGATCGACGATCCGGCTGAGCTCGGCGAGCTCGATGCCGCCGAAGAATCGCATCTCGACCAGCCTGGCCAATCCCGGTTCCAGTTCCGCGAGTCGATTGAGCGATTCGTCCAGAGCCAGCAGATGGTCGCTGTGGCCGCTCGCCGCCACTTCGATCGCGCTCGAATCGAGCGAAGAGATGTCGATGCCGCCCCCCCGCTTGGCAGCGGCACGCTCGCGCGCGTGATCGATCACGATCTGCCGCATCGCGCGCGCGGCGACCGCGAAGAAGTGTTCGCGGTCGCGCTGGTTGAGAGCCTCGGGACGGCGCAACCTGAGGTAGGCATCGTGCACCAGCGACGTCGTGTGCATGCCACCGTCACCACTGCGCAGCACGCGTCCGGCGAGCCGGTGCAAGTCCGCGTACACGGCCGCGAACAAGCGGTTGGCGGCGTCCTTGTCGCCCGCGCCCGCGCGCCCAATCAGTTCCGTCACATGTTCCGTTGCCGGCACGCAGGCAGCCCCCGGTGGATGCGTGCGCACCGTGGCATATCGAGGCGACTTCGGCAATCAGGGCGATCGCGAGCGGCGCGGCAGATGACGCCCGTGCCACGGCAAGCCGCCGCGCACTCATTCGAATCCGCTCGCGAAGATGTCTTCCTCGATTTGGGCCTTGGCGGGTTCCGCGATCACCGGCTCGGACAACGCCGATTCGATGCCGTTGGCGGAATAGGTCGAGACGCGATAGACACGTTTGAATCCGAACAGGGCCGTCAGGTCGACCCAGCCCTTATTGAAGCTGGAGCCCAGCGGCTGCGGCGTGCCCTCGGCGTCGTCAAACCAGATCCTGTACCCGGCGATGCGCGCGTCGGTCGGCGCATCCCAGACCAGGTTGACGAACCGCGTCCCGGCTGCGCTCAAGGCCATCACCGGTGTCGGAATCGGCATGCCGCCCACGGCAACCGTCGCCTCGTTGTTGTCGCCGTCGATCTCGCCTGTCTCGGAGTCGACCTCAATGGCGGCGCGCAGCATCTGGCGCTGGTCATTGGCGAACGACGCCGGCACTGGCACTTGCAGGTTACGCACCAGCTTCGCGCCAGCCGCGATGTTGCCCACGGCGAAGCTGGCGCTGGTCACCGTGCGCGTCTGCGGGATGTCCCACCAGAGCCGCACGGTGGCCGTCTGCTCCGCACTCGTCGTCCACGCGCTGCCGCGGTTCGCGATCTCGATCCGCACCGGGATGTTCGTTCCTGGATTGAGTTGCGTCGCCGTCGTACTCAAGGTCTCGACGAACAGGTCGGCGGCATCGCCGATCATGGCCACACTGATGCCATCCTCCACCTGCGCGGTTTGCGCAGCTGCACGTCCGGCTTCACCCGCCCGCTCCGCCGCAGCGCGCAGTTGCGGCGTCTGGATGGTCACGCTCACCGCCACGTTTTCCTGGGTAACTGCATCGAACGCGGCGAACGGCTGGAAATGGACCCCCGCTGTGGCAGTCAGGTCGCGTGGACGCAGGAACGAGGGCTGCAGCGGAGTGACCAGATCCATGAGGGCCCCGGTAGACGTCCTGATTCCGATCGGGTCGTCGTCGAACAGGTTCGCTTCGGGATTGCTGGCACCGGGCACCGGGCCGTAGGCGAGTCCGCGGAACGACACGATGGCATCGCCCGCACCGTTGATGTTGACCTTGGGACGCTCGACGTAGATGCGTCGTCCGCGGTGATCCTGCGCTTCCCACGTTGTGAATGCGCACGTCGCCGTGATGCCGCAGGGGCGCTCGCCCAGTTGCAGGGCCTGGCGCGATCCGACGAAAACGCCGTTGTCGGCCTTGGTGTAGGCGATCGCGATCTGTCCGTTGAGCTTGCCCGCGATCGACGGCTGCGCGACACCACGTTCGCTTCCACCCACCGCGGTCTGTTCCCGGCCGCGGCCGTCCATGACGCGCAGCGCCAGTTGCCGGCATTGGGTGTCACCGAGGCGCAGCGCAGACGTGCCGCAGCCCGGCAGGTAGCGCACCCAGACGACGACGGGTTCACCGGATGCATACGCAAGGCTCGGCGTGATGTTGTAATTGCCGCTCTCGCTGACCTGCATCGGGGCAGTCCAGCGCAAACCGTCGAACTGCGCGAAGAAAATGTGCTTGTGTCCACCGACCGTAGCCTGCGTATTGCGCTGGAACACCAGCGACGCCTTTTCCACGCAGCCCGTGCGCAGTGCAAAGGGACTGGCGCGGCATCGCGCCAGCTTGACCTGGCCTTCGCCGAAGCCAGGCGTGGTCAGCCGCCGCTTTGTGCCCCACGCGTCGCCGTCAAATACAGCGTAGAGCAGCGACTGGGCGGCAGCGGCACTGTCGCGCGTGAGCTGCGGTGGGCTGCCCATGACCGGCGCCAGGGTCGACTCCGCCCAAACGGCTACGGCGCGGTCTGCGCTGAAGTAGGTCAAGGCGACGTCGCGGATTCCAAAGCCCGTGCTGAGAGTCTGCGCTGGCGGCGGCGAGTTGTTGCGGAACAGATTCTCGCGTGCGACGAGATGTCCCCGGGGATCCAGATTCAAGACCAGGGAATTGCCGGTGCCGTCGAACGCCAGCGTCGGCGAGCGATGCAAAGCCCGGCGCATCTCACGCGTGAAGGGCACCGGCTCAACATCCCCTCCGGTCGGTGCCGGCGGAGAGGTCGAGTCCGCCGACGCCAGGCCGGAAGTTGCAAGCGGTCCCGCTGGAATCATCTGCCAGTCGAGGAGTGTCTTCGAATCGGCGGCCCCGAGAGCGGCCGAGGCAGCGCGATACTCGCGGAATCCGCAACCGCTGGGATTGCGGTCCTCGAGGATCGTGAATGACTCCTCGATGTTCGGGATGTAGCACGTCGGGTCAATCGGAACGTCGATCGGGCAGCCAATCTCGAGCCAGCCTGTGAAGCCGAGGGTGAAGGTGAGGCACGGATGGTGTTCAACCGTTTGCAGCGTCGACTCGGTAACGACCTCGGCCGTTACGGCTCCGTGGAGCATGGCGCCGACATCCATCAGGACTCCGAACAGCACGTCGACGTCGACGCCGAAGTAGATCGACAGGCCCATGCGACCGCCCGAATCGACCTTCGTCGCCATCGGATTGTTGGCATCAAAAAGGGCGTCGAGGAGGTACTCGGCCTTGACCGCCAGGTCGGCGAAGACTGAAGCGCCGAACAGTCCCGGCACGCCCCACACCCAGCGGAACAGAGGCACAGTTACCTTGAAGAGTTCTTCCCAGGTAGCCGCACCGTTGGCGGGAAACGCGATGTCCGCCGCACCGAAGGAAGACAGCGCCGCGGGCTGAGCGGCGGGTTGCCGGTTGTACTGCTGATGGGAAAAGCCAATCGCCGTCGTCGCACCACCGCAGATGGATTCGGACGTCGGAATGCACAAGTCGTAAGTAGCCGCGCCGGCGACTTCGCTGCGTTTGGAGCCCATGTTCTCGTACTGCGACGGCGCGGCGTCCGAGACTGCCACGGGGCAATCGTTGGGATTGGCACCCTGCGGGCAACCGAGGGCGGGCGAGAAGGCGAGACGCCGCGCATGCGGCATGCTCGTGTGGATCGTCAGACCCGGTGGCGCGGCGTGCGCGAGACGCGCCAGCGACCCGAGCGGTGCGCCGCCGCCGCCCTGAGCCGTCCAGCCTTCCAGAGGTTCGAATGTGAACTCGAACTTGCGAATGCCTTGACGACCCAGCGCATCGAACGCCTGGATCCGGCCCTCGACTTTCTTCTGCGCGACGAGCGGCAGTCCGGTGCTGTTGTAGACGCTCCCGGGAAAACGCAGGCCCTCGTTCTGTTCGCTGGAAAGGTTGGCGCGCCACACTTCCGTCGTGTCGTTGTCCGTGCAGCTGGCGCTACCACCCGTAACCCGCGACATCACGATCGGTGTGGTGCCGTTGCGGCCCGGCATGATGAAGAGCGCGTTCTGCAGTGGCTCGCCGGCGCCGCGGTTGTAGCGGAACTCGACCTGGCGCACGGGGATGCCGGCAGGCACGAAAGTCGCGGACGTCCTAAATGGCGTCAGGTCCATGATCGACTTGAGGCGCACCTTGCTGCCACTCGCGCTTTCGACTTGGATCGGGCCCTCGACATCGCCGGTGGTGGTGACGAAGTACGGGTCCCCCAGCAGAAGTCCATCGCCGGGCAGGTCGGGCAAGGTCAGCGCGAGATTGGCGCTGCGATTGAACAACCGCACTTCGGGAGCAGCGCCGGGCCGCTGGATCGACATGCGGATCTGGCCGTTGTAGCGATCGATCCGCGTCGCGATGATCACGGGGATCTCGGCGGGGAATGTGCCGCCCGAAAAGTAGCCGTAGCCGGTATGCGCCGCGCGGATGACGACATCGAAGTAGATGCCCGCAGGATCTACTACGGTGCAGCGGCTGGAGTCATTGATCGAGCCGCCCGAGTTGCAGAATGAGTCGGGCGGGATTGTCGCCTGGACAGGAAAAGTGACGGAGCCGTCGACGGAAGTCCCGGTTGGCGACAGGGCAAGTGCGAATTCGAACGCGGCGCGTCCCTGGGAATCGGTGAATTGGCGAGTCAGGTTGGCGGGGCAGCCGAGTGTCTCGTCGGAAATGAAATCCTCGAACTGTGTAGTCGTCAGCGTCGCATGGGAGCCGTTCAGCGAGAAGGAAGCAGCGTTGTCGTTGGGTGGATACAGATCCTCAAGGTCGCCTGATTCGGCGGGGACCTGGGCACCCCAGGGCTTGTTCTTGAGCTCGATACGCGCGTCCTCCACGGGTCCGCCGCCCGCCTTGTTGAGCGTGATGTTGATGTCCACTGCAACATCCGTATCGAGTTCCGCCGTCGACATTGCCGGACCGAGTTCCCGCTCCTGATGCACGAACCCGGAGGCGTCGGTGTAGCGCGTCACCGTGGCGATGCGTCCGGCTCCGCCCACCCGTGCCGCGGAATTCGTTCCATGCTGGGGTGTGAGCATTTCATACTCGAAAGCGCCGCCGCCGCTGACGCTGCCGAAGCTTGCGCCCATCGGAATAGTCGAGCCATTGCTGCCGACCCAGAAATGCTCCACGGTCACGTCGGTCGCAGCTGCCTCGTTGGTCTCGACATTTCCCGAGATCCTGAATCGCTGGCGCGGCGCTGGCGTGGTGTTGGACGGCGTGGCATTGAGTACGCGCGCAAAGGGGCGGGTATTGGCGGGCAACACCCTCACGGTGCGCGATCCTCGGCGCGACTGGATTCTGCCCGCGCCGTTGGCGGCGGTCAGCACCACGTCCGCCGGCAACGACGACGGACGATCCGTAGGAATGCGCATGCGGCCGTTGTACGTTCCTCCGCTCACATTCACGGGGCCGAACGACGTGCGGCCCGCGTAGCTCAGGCTCAGGCTGCCGGCGGTGAGGCCCGACACGGAAAAGTTGACCGTAGTGCCCGCACGCGGGCTCGCCGGCGTCAGCGTGATCACCAGCGGAGGCAGCACCCGAAAACTGACGGAGTCACGCAGCGTGTTGTTTACCGTGAGCTCCATCGTGTACTGGCCAGTCGCGATCGACGGGATCGTCACGATGCGGGTGAACTCGCCGTCGCCGTCGAGCACCGTAGCCAGCGTGCGGCGATCGCCAGCAGTGACCACCAGCACCACGCGGTAGTCCGCGCCGACCGTCAGCCGGTCGCCGCTGACGCTGACGGTGCCGAGGGCGGTGCCGTTCGCGGGCATGGCCACCAGCTGCGGCCCCAAGGTGAGCTGGGCGCTGACGGGCGCCCCCAGTGCGGACAACGCAAGAACCATCAGCGCCGTCGACCAGAACTGCGTGCGTGCCGGGCCAGCGCGATCCGCGGCGGTGGGGAGAAGCCGCGCACAGGCGGCGCGGAAGGCGGTCAGGAACATCGCGGCGACTCCGGGAAGGAAGGTGTCACCTCCTTCCACGGAGAAGCTGCCGCAGAGCCGCCACTTCGGGCGATCAGGTCACCCCGGACTGCCCTTTCAGACAGGCATCGGGCGCTTCCGGCGCCCGCCTAGCCCTACCAGCTGAAACCGACTGTGGCGTACATGAAGGCGCCGTTGAAGCCGAACGGAGACGAGTTGCTGTAGGCAATCTGGCCACTGCGGGTGTTGGCGAAGATGAGTTCGTCCGGGTATTCGTCGAGGATGTTGTCGACGCCTAGCGTGAAATCAAACCGATCGAAGGAATACTTCGCCGACACGTCGAGCGTCCACACGGAATCGAACGTCTGGTCGAGCGCTGGAGTAGCACCGAAGACCGCGAACTCACCGTATCGGGTTCCCGTTGCGTTGAACGCCCAGTTGCCGGTCTCCCAGGTCGCACCGAGCAGTACCTTGTCCTTCGGCGTACCGTCGGTGAGCCGGCTGTTTTCGATGCGCCCGAAACGGACGGCGTTCGGATCGATCGCCTGGAGCGATGCCGGATTCGGCGCGATGCGGTCGATTTCGGTGTCGTTGTAATTGAACCCGGCGATGAAGTTGACATGGCCGCTGTCCAGCTCCCACCGATACGTACCGATGACATCGATGCCGTCGGTGGTGGTGTCGATGGCATTGGTGAAGTAGCGGCCGCCGCCAACGTCGGGAAATCCGTTGGCAACGAGGAACGTGCGCACGGCGGTGGAGGTGAGGTTCTCCGAAAGCGCAATGCGGTCCTCGATCTCGATGGTGTAGGCGTCGATGGTGATGTAGAGATTATCGATCGGTTGCAGCACGAGGCCGAGGCTGAAGTTGGTCGACTCCTCGGCCTGCAGCGGCTCGGCGCCGAGCGCGATCGCCGCCGGGTCATTGACCCTGAAAGTGCGGATATCGAAGGGCTGCAAGCCGAGACCCGGGACACTGATGAAGTTGGTCGCCGTCGACTGGAAGAACTGCTGCTGCAGCGACGGTGCGCGGAACCCGGTGGAGGCGGTGCCGCGCAGTGCGACGAATTCGTTGAACTCGAACCTCGCCGACACCTTGCCGGAGGTCGTGTTGCCGAAATCGCTGTAGTCCTCGGCGCGCAGCGCAAGTCCGAGCGTCAATCGATCCGTCACGTCGGCTTCGAGGTCGCCGTAGATCGCGTAGCTGTGGCGATCGAAGGAACGCGCGTCGGCAGGCCTGAACCCCGGAAACACCTGCGCGCCGCCGGGCGCCGGCGCGCCGTTCGGCAGCAGCACGCCGCCGTTGATGAAGGACGCCGATTCGCCCGCCCGCTGCTCGAACTCGTCGCGCCGGTACTCGGCGCCGAACGCGAGGTACAGCGGGTACTCGAGCCAACCCACGTCGAAGGACCTGGTGAAGTCGAGATTCAGCACGTGATGCGAAGACTCCAGCGCGCCAGCGTAGAAGTCCGTCTGCGAGGTGGGTCCGATGCTGCGGTTGAGGCTGTTCTCAACGTCGAAGGACAGGTCGCTGTTGCCGTAGTTGTAGCTGAAGTCGACGGTGAACTCGTTGGCGGTCGTGCCCTTGATGCCGAGCACGATCGCGCGATCCTCGGCGATGTTGCGGATCTGCGGGAGGAATCCGTTGGGGTAGATCGAGGGAATATTCCGCGAGTCTCCCGCCGGGCGGAAGAAACCGTTGGACAGTACGTCCCGGCGGCTCAAGGTGCCGAACGAATACAGCGCGAAGATATCGCTGGGATCGAAGCCCGCGTTCCAGGAGAACCCGTACTGGTCGACTTCCGGATCGCCATGATTCTCGACGACCCGACCAAGCGGCGCAGAAGTCGCGGTCGGCGTGCCGATGAACGGGCGCGCGCGATTGGTGGAATCGCTGTGCACGCCTTGCGCAGCCAGGTGCAGGAATCCGCCGTCGCCCGCCTGGAAACCGGCGTCGCCCGTCACCTGGTACGTCTCGCCGTCGCCCGCACTGTACGTCCCGTAGCGACCCGCGATGCTGCCGCCGGAGTCGCTGCCCTTAAGCACGATGTTGATGACGCCGGCAATCGCGTCCGAGCCATACAGCGCCGAGGCGCCATCGCGCAGCACTTCCACGCGCTCGATCGACGCGATCGGAATGGCGTTGAGATCCACCGGTGACGAACCGCGGCCTTGCGTGCCATTGACGTTGACCAGCGCGGTGGTGTGGCGGCGCTTGCCGTTGACCAGAACCAGCGCCTGGTCGGGCGCGAGACCGCGCAGCTGCGCCGGGCGCACCGCCACGGTTCCGTCGGAAATCGCCGGGCGTGGAAAATTGAGCGAAGGCAGCGCGCGCGACAGCGCGACCGCCAGCTCCGTGGTACCCGTCGCCTCGAGCGTCTCCACGGTGATCACGTCGATCGGCGAAGCCGACTCCGCCACCGTCCGGTCCTGCACGCGCGTGCCGGTGACGATGATGACCTCGAGTTCCGTGCCGTCGTCGTTTCGGGTGGGGGTGGAAGTCTGTGCAAACGCGGCAGGTGCGGCGAGCGCGATGAGGATCGCCAGGCGCAGGGAATTGGACGACATTGAAAGCCCCTTGATGGACCGCAAGCGCGGACATCGGCGACTAGACGCCTGTGGAACGCCCCTGTCAAACGAAATTTTCACAATTAGCCTCAAACTTTCCTTGCCAAGGGGTTGGACGCGGGCGGGAACACCGGCAACGGTGCGTTGGAACGGTGCTTTTTTCCGCTGAACGGGTGCTCGCGCTTCCGCTCAAGTCTGGAGGTCACGGCGGGCCTCCAGAGACAAGGCACCCGCGGTTTCGGGGAGCGGCAGACCTTCCCTGGCTGGATGTCAGCGCGCCGGGTCCGTGGCGGCAGGGTCCTTGCGCGACCTGACCGAAGCCGCATGGTCGCGGCCGTACACGGCTTCATTGATGCGCAAGGCTTCGGCCTGGGCTGCGCGCGCATCGGCCACGCGGCCGAGTCCCGCCAGCGCGGAGGCACGCGCCTCGTGGGCCTGCGCGATCTCATCCGAAACGTCCCGGGTGAGCTTGCGCAGCGCCGCGATCGCGCCGTC
>JBGTIG010000266.1:0-5749 GCA_041745755.1 Lysobacterales bacterium | reverse complement strand
CCGTCGCGAACTTTTCGCGGCGCCTGGCAATCAGAACCCTTGCGCAAACGCACGCCCAGGTTACGTCCCCATGTCCCGACTGCCCCGAGTCCTCGTCCGTTGCCTTCTCTCGCTGGCTGCCGGCGCCATCCTTGCAGGCTGCAACGCAGGTGAGGCCAATCCGGCCGTCGCGACGCAATCTCGTCTCCCCGAGCCGCCGAAGATGTCGTTGCGGCCGGGAGCCGACGCGGGGAACCAGACCGCAGTACTCGCGGGCGGATGCTTCTGGGGTGTCGAAGCCGTGTTCGAGCACGTCAAGGGGGTGATCGACGTGGCATCCGGTTACGCGGGCGGCGATGCGGCCTCGGCTAGCTATCCCGCCGTCAGCTCAGGCATCACCCGCCACGCGGAATCGGTGCGGGTCGTGTACGACCCCGCTGTCGTCAGCTACGGCGAACTGCTGCGGATTTTCTTCGACGTCGCCCACGATCCGACGCAGCTCAATCGCCAGGGTCCGGATCGCGGTCCGCAATACCGTTCCGCGATTTTCGCGAGCGACCCCGAACAGGCGCGCGTGGCCAGGAACTACATCACCGCGCTGGGCGAAGCGAACGCGTTCCCCCGCCCCATCGTCACCGAAGTAAACGCGCTCGAAGCGTTTCACCCAGCCGAGGAGTACCACCAGGACTATGCGCGCCGGAATCCGCACGAGCCGTACATCGTGTTCCACGATGCGCCGAAAGTGAAGGCGCTGGCGCAGCGTTTTCCCGACCGGTATCGCCCCTAGGAGTCTGGGCGGTAGCAACGTTCGAGGCGAAACCGTGACTGCGGCGGTCGAAGGAAGTGATCGGACGAGGCGCATACCCGCAGGTATGTAACGAGTTCGAGCGCTTTCTGCGGCCGTCGATGGCGCGGTTGCAGCCCGGACGGCTGCTGCCGCCCAGACTCCTGGTTCCGCTTCGGCCCGGCCGCGGCACACCCCTCCCGGTGCGCCGGCTGGAGGCTGAACCCCGCATGGGGATTCTCCCTGATGACAGTTCCCCGGATTGGGTCTAGGGTGCTGCATTGCGGCGAGGGGCAAGCTCGCCGGGGAGCGCGGCACGCATGGATTTCGACATCCGCACAGCGGTATTTCTCGGCGCGACCCTGTCGCTGCTGATCGGGTTGCTGCTGGCGCTCGTGGTGCGGGATTTTCCCGAATCGGTGCGACCCAGTCTGTCGCTCTGGACACGCGGCACCGTCCTCCTGCCGCTCGGGTTCCTGCTGCTGACCTTGCGCGGCGTCTGGCCCGATCTGCTGACGGTGCTGCTCGCCAACCTGCTGCTGGTCGTCGCTTTCGGTTACTACGTGCGCGCCGTGCTGTGCTTCCGCGGCCTGCCGCATCGTGCCCAATGGACGTGGCTGCTCGCGGGCGCGACGATTCCCGGCCTGTGGTGGTTCACCTACGTCGATCCACAATTGACCGCACGCGCGGCGATGGTATCGGCTGCGCTCGCGGTCGAGGTCGGAGCGGTCGCGCTGGTGATGTGGCGCATGCCGGCGATCGAGCGCGGTCGCGGCGCCTGGGCCAGCATCTCGCTGTTCACCGTGGCAGCGGCGTTTCTCGCCTATCGGGCGGGATACTTCGCGCTGTTCCCGGAATCCCTCGCGCATCCGTTCCAGACCTCGGCGATGCAGTTGTTCAGCTTTGCTGCGGGCGCGCTGCTGCCGCTGGTGGGAACGTTCGGATTCCTCCTGCTCTGTGTCGACCGGGCACGCCGCGAGCTCGAGACGGCGGCGACGACCGATTTCCTGACGGGCCTGTGCAACCGCCGGGCCATCGGGAACTTCGGCACGCAGGCATTCGCGCGAGCGCGGCGCACGGGCGCTCCACTCGCCGTGCTCGTGCTCGACCTCGATCATTTCAAGCGCATCAATGACGCGTTTGGGCACGCCGCGGGCGACACGGCGCTGCGCGAGATCGCCGCAGTGCTGAGAGCCTCGGTGCGGGCGGATGAAACGCTCGGCCGGCTGGGGGGCGAGGAGTTCGTCATCCTGCTCGAAGACACCGATGCCGCGACCGCACGGCGGGCGGCGGAACGGGTGCGGCAGCAGCTCGCCGCGCGCCGCATCGACATGAGCAGTGAATCGGTGCATGTCACGGCTTCGGTCGGCGTCGCCGTGCTGACGGGCGAGGATCATTCGTTTGACGACGTGCTGCAACGGGCCGATCGCGCGATGTACGAAGCCAAGACGCAAGGGCGCAACTGCGTGGTCACGCGCGAACCGATCGTGCGGCAACCCCTCATGTCCGTGGGTTAGGAGTCCGGCCGGCGGAAGCCGTCCGGGCTGCAACCGCAGCAGGCGCTTCTACTGCCCGGTCTCCGTGGAGTCCGGCGGCACTTCGCGCCAATGGCCGGGCGCCAGTCCGCCGAGCTGGTGCGGCCCGATGGCGATACGCACGAGACGCAATGTCGGCAGTCCGACGGCCGCGGTCATGCGCCGAACCTGACGATTGCGGCCTTCGCGAATGGCAACCTCCAGCCAGGCATCGGGCACCGACTTCCGCGTGCGGACCGGCGGCGTGCGCGGCCATAGCGTCGGCGGCGAATCGAGCAGGCGTGCATGCGCCGCCAGCGAGGGTCCATCTTTCAGCATCACGCCTGCGCGGAGCGCCGCCAGCTGGGCGGGCGAAGGCGCGCCCTCGACCTGGACCCAGTAGCGCTTGACGAGCTTGTGCCGGGGATCCGAGATGCGGTGCGCCAGCGCGCCGTCATCGGTCAGCAGCAGCAATCCCTCGCTATCGGCGTCGAGGCGCCCCGCCGGATACACGCCGGGCACGGGGATGAAATCGGCCAGCGTCGCCCGATGGACCGCTGACGTGAACTGGCAGAGCACGCCGGCGGGCTTGTTGAAGGCGATCAGCACGGCGTGCCGGCGCCTTCGCGCTACCGGCTCGAGACGGGGTTCGTGCTCAGCCTGCGGGCTTGACGAACTTGAGCGTCATGCGATCGGATTCGCCGATGGCGCGATATTTCGCCGCGTCCCCGCCCTCCGGGACCCGCAACACCGGCGGCAGCGTCCACACGCCGTTCGGATGATCGCGCGTGTCCTTCGGATTCGCGTTGATCTCGCTGCGGCCCGCCAGCTGGAAACCCGCATTGGTCGCGAGCTTGATCACGTAGTCCTCGGTGATGTAACCGCTCTTGGCACTGACCGCGGGATCGGTTCCGGGCGCCGCGCGATGTTCCACCACGCCCAGCACGCCGTTCGGCTTCAGCACGTCGAAGAACGCCTTGAACATGGCCGCGTCGTTGCCGGCGCCGGTCCAGTTGTGCACATTGCGGAACGTGAGCACGCGATCGACGGAGGCGGGCGCGCCGAGCACGGGCTGGTCGGACGGCGACTCGATGACCTGTACGCGATCGTAGACGTTGGTGTCGGTCGCGAGCTTTGCGCGAAATTCGGCATTGCTCTTGATGTAGTAATCACGGGCGCGCGGGTTGGCCTGCACGGAAGGATCGAACACCTGCGCGATCAGCTTGCCGTTGGTACGCAGGTAGGGCGCCAGTATCTCGGTATACCAGCCACCGCCCGGGGTCACTTCCACCACCGTCTGCTGCGCTTGCACATCGAAAAAGGCCAACGTCTCCTGGGGATGCCGGTAGCTGTCGCGTGCGCGGTTGTCGGCACTTCGATGCGCCATCGCCAGGATTCCCCGCATGCCGACGCTGGTGGCGGGCCGTTCGGGCACCTGGGTGGGAAAGGTCCGGGTTTCGGTATCGGCCATCACCGTGTCTTTCGCGGCGTTGTCGCCGTCGGTCGCGCAGGCGGCGAGCGCCAGGCTCGCGATCCAGATCGGCACCAGGGACTTCTGCATCACGACACTCCAAAGCGGGGGGCTGGCGCACAGTTTAGGAGCATCGGACCCGCGCGGGACTACAATCGGGCGATGCGGTTGGCCGATCAAGCGCCGGAGAGTCTTTCATGGCGACATCCGTGACGCCCCAGCGCGTCGAACACCAGATGACCGACAAGGGTTACGTGCCGGTCTACGCGATCGGCGTCGTCGAGCAGCAATGGTCGGGTTACTCCGACACCGACCACCGCGTCTGGTCCGAGCTCTATGCTCGCCAGCGCGACGTGCTGGCGGGCCGGGCGTGCAGCGAGTTCATCGACAACCAGTCCCGCATGGGCATGACGCCTTCGCGCATCCCGAAGTTCGAGGAGTTGAATGCGGCGCTGCGGCCCGCCACCGGCTGGGAGATCGTCGGCGTCGAGGGCTTGTTGCCGGAGCTTGCGTTCTTCGATCATCTCGCCAACCGCCGATTTCCGGTGACGTGGTGGATCCGCAAGCCCGAGCAGATGGATTACCTCAGCGAGCCGGACCTGTTCCACGACCTGTTCGGGCACGTGCCGCTCTTGATGAACCCGATGTTCGCCGATTACATGGCGGCTTACGGCCGCGGCGGCGTCAAGGCGCACGCGCTCGGCGCGACGGCGCTGACCCAGCTCACGCGGCTGTACTGGTACACCGTGGAATTCGGACTGATCCGCGAGTCGCAGGGCCTGCGCATCTACGGCTCGGGGATCGTCAGCTCCAAGGGTGAATCCCTGCATTGCCTGGAGTCGGCCGCGCCCAACCGCATCGGCTTCGACCTACGGCGCGTGATGCGCACGCGTTATCGCATCGACACCTACCAGAAGACGTATTTCGTGATCGACAGCTTCGAGCAGCTGATGCGCGCCACCCAGCCCGACTTCACGCCCATCTATGCGGAACTCGCGGCGCTGCCGGAGCTCGCCGCAGGCGACGTGCTCGAGAGCGATGCCGTGATCACGCGCGGTACTGGCGAGGGCTGGTCGACCGACGCCGATACCTGAACCGGGCGCCGCCTCTGCGCCCGCGTCCGTCCCGGAACTGGACGCGGCGAACCTTGCAGGTGCGCACATCGAGCGGTCGCGAATGAGCGAATACGGGAACGTGCGCTAATCTCGGCGGTCTGGAAGTCCGGTCAGCTGCCGGCGCCCGGATTTCCGGTCAGCGGAGGGTGCGGCGGTGTGCACGTCCGTGATCGCTTTCAGTGCGGCCAACTTCGGAATCTGCCAATCGTGATGAAACTGTCCTTCGGGTGGGGGTTGGCAGGGCCGATATCCTGGCTGGCCGTGGCGCTGGCGGCGTCGGTTTCGCTCGCGCAGGCGCCGGAGACGCCCGTGCCCGTGTTCGTGCCGGCGACGGGGCCGGCCGGATCGGTGGCACAGACGGGCGTGCAGGCGCCTTCGACTCCCGGCACGGGCACCGGGCAGACGCTCAACTTCAAGGATGCGGATATCCGCGAGTTCATTGCGGCGGTCTCGGACATCACCGGGCGGGCATTCATCGTCGATCCTCGCGTGGAGGGCCGCGTCAACGTGATCTCGGCCAGGCCCATGGACGCGGACGAGATCTACCAGGTGTTCGAGTCGGTGCTGCGCGTGCACGGATTTGCCACCGTGGCCGCCGGCAACATGATCAAGATCGTTCCAGAGGCCCTCGCCAAGCAGGATGGAAGTGCGGAGCCCGTGGTCAACGGTCCCGACACGCTCATCACCAAGCTCATTCCGCTGCGCTTCGTCTCCGCGCAGGAACTGGTGCCGATCCTCACCCAGCTGGTGCCGCAGAGCGGACAGGTCAGCGTGCACCAGGGCAGCAACTCGCTCCTGATCACCGACCGCGCCGGCAACCTCGCGCGCATCGAGGCCATCATCCGCCGCATCGACCAGGCCTCGGACGCCTCGGTCGAGGTGATCG
>JBGTIG010000265.1:0-11934 GCA_041745755.1 Lysobacterales bacterium | reverse complement strand
CCACCGCGCAGGCGCTTGCGGCCACCGCCCGGCGTGTGGCGCTGATCCGGAGCGAACGCGAGCGCCTGAGCGCTGCGCTGAGCGCCTGTGGCTCGGTCCGTGAAGTACTGCCCTCGCAGGCGAATTTTCTCTGCGTGCGTTTCGGCGATGCCGGGGGTGCCGCCGATTGCCTGGCGAGCGCAGGCGTGATCGTGCGCGACGTGCGAAGGCAGACCGGACTCGGCGACGCGCTGCGGATCAGCATTGGCGCGGCGGACGCCAACGACCAGGTGATCGCCCTGCTGGCAGCCATGCCGACCCGGACCGGCCACGGGCCCAGCGAGATCGCGGCGTGAGCGGACAGCGCATCCTGTTCGTGGATCGGGACGGCACACTCATCGTCGAGCCCGAAGACCAGCAAATCGACCGGCTGGACAAGCTCGCCCTGGTGCCCGACGTCATTCCGGCCCTGCTGCGGATCGTCGCCGCGGGATACCAGCTGGTCATGGTGAGCAACCAGGATGGACTCGGAACGCCGGCGTTCCCCCAGGCAGATTTCGAGGTTCCCCAACGCTTGCTGATCGACCTGCTCGCATCGCAGGGCATCCACTTTCGCGAGGTGCTGGTCGATCCCCACTTTGCCGATGACCCCGGTGGTTTGCGCACCCGCAAGCCGGCGATCGGGCTGGTGAAGCACTACCTCCGTGACCGCCGCATCGACCTGGATGGCAGCGCGATGGTCGGCGACCGCGAATCCGACATGGCATTTGCCGCCAACCTTGGCGTCCGCGGCTTCAGGCTGGATGGACGCCTCGCGTGGACGGACATCGCGCACGTTCTCTGCGATGCACCACGCACCGCCCGCGTCGAACGCATGACCCGCGAAACCCGCGTGGTGGTCGAACTCGATCTCGATCGTGCGTCGACCGCGCGAGTCGCCACCGGTCTCGGGTTCTTCGACCACATGCTGGAGCAGCTCGGCAAGCACAGCGGATTCGCGCTTGCGGTGACCTGCGAGGGCGATCTCCAGATCGACGAGCATCATACGGTGGAGGATTGCGCGATCGCGATCGGCACCGCGCTTCGCGAGGCGATCGGGGACAAATCCGGCATCGCGCGATTCGCGCACGCCGATGCAGGCAGTGGGGTCGACGGGGAAGCCGCTTCTCGGGGGCTGGCTCCCCGCCGCGAGAACCCGCCGGTGCCGGCGGCCGTCGTGCTTGCCCTGCCCATGGACGACGCGCTTGCCTCGGCTGCCCTCGACTGGTCAGGCCGCGCATACTTTGTCTTCGACGGCGATTTCTCGCGCGAGCGGGTGGGGGACCTTCCGACCGAACTCGTGCCCCACTTCTTTCGTTCGCTTTGCGATGCCGCGGGCATCAACCTCAACCTGCGCGTGCGCGGCGACAACACCCACCATCAGGTCGAGGCCTGCTTCAAGATCGTGGGACGGGCCCTGCGGGGATCAGCTGCGCGACAGGGCCACGATCTTCCCTCGACCAAGGGCGTCCTGTGAGTGTCGCGAGCGGCGCAGACGTGCTGATCGTGGATGCCGGCGGTGCCAACCTCGGTTCAGTGCGCTTCGCGATCGAGAGGCTGGGCGGCAAGCCGCGCGTGTCCAGGGATCCGCAAGAGATCTCCACGGCGGAGCGCGTCATCCTGCCCGGCGTCGGTGCCGCTGCACCCGCCATGCAGCGCCTGCGTGAGCTCGGGCTGGTCGAGTGCCTGCGCGCATTGACCCAGCCGCTGCTCGGCATCTGCCTTGGCATGCAACTGCTGTTCGAGGCCAGCGAGGAGGGCAGCGGCGAGGGCGAAGTCGGGACGCTCGGAGTGCTCGAGGGTCGGGTGCGCGCGCTGCAACCGGGACCCGGATTGCGCATCCCGCACATGGGATGGAACAGCCTGGCGGTCCGCAGCAGATCTCCCCTGCTGGAAGGCGTACCCGCAGGCGCGTATTGCTATTTCGTGCATTCGTTCGCGGTCAGTGCCCTCGCCGAATCGGTCATCGCCGTGTCCACCCACGGTCAGCCATTCGCAGCCGCGGTGGCACGCGGCAATCGCTACGGCGTGCAGTTCCATCCGGAACGCTCGGCCGGCGCGGGCTCGCAGGTACTGGCCAACTTCCTCGCATTGGCCTCATGAAGATTCTTCCTGCGATCGACGTTCGCGGCGGGCAGGTGGTGCGGCTGCGGCAGGGCGACTACGCGCGCGAGACACGCTACGACGAGGACCCCTGCGCGCTCGCGCGGAAGTTCAGGTCCGCGGGTGCGGGCACGCTGCACCTCGTGGATCTCGACGCCGCCAGGTCCGGCGGCTACACGTTGCACGCGTTACTCAGGCGCATCGTGGACGAAACGGACCTCGTCGTGCAGACCGGTGGTGGCCTGCGCACCGCAGGCGATGTCGAGGACCTGTTCGATGCGGGCGCGGGGCGTGCGGTCATCGGAACCCTGGCAGTCACCCGGACACGCGAAGTCACGGACTGGATCGGTCGGTTCGGACCGGAACGCCTCTGTGTGGCGGTGGACGTGCGCCGCAGTTCCCACGGCCGCTGGTTCGCCGCCACCCACGGTTGGACAGGATCCGACGAGCAGCTCGACGCGTTCTCCCTCGTCGAAGCGCTGGTCGACGGTGGCCTGCGACACCTTCTCAGCACGGACATCCATCGCGACGGCATGTTGAGTGGCCCGGCGGTCGAGTGGTACGCGAGCCTCACGCAACGCTTTCCCGACGTCCGCGTGCAGGCTTCCGGGGGTGTCCGTGATCTCGCGGACGTGCGCGCGACGCGCAACGCGGGTTGCGACTCGGTGGTGATCGGACGTGCGCTGCTGGAAGGCCGGGTCGATCTCGCCGAGGCACTCGCATGCTGACCCGTCGCATCATTCCGTGCCTGGATGTGCGTGACGGCCGCGTCGTGAAAGGCGTACGCTTTCGCGATCACGTGGACATGGGCGACATCGTGGAGCTGGCGCAAGGTTACCGTGACGACGGCGCAGACGAGCTCGTGTTCTATGACATCACCGCAAGTCCCGAGAAACGCCACGTCGATATCGCCTGGGTCGAGCGCACGGCCAGATGTCTGGACATTCCGTTCTGCGTTGCGGGGGGCATCGATTCGGTGGCGTCCGCGCGTGCGGTCCTGCACGCGGGCGCGGACAAGATTTCGGTGAACTCGCCGGCGCTCCGGCGCCCGCAGCTTGTCACGGAACTCGCGTCGGCCCTCGGTTCCCAATGCGTCGTGGTCGGTATCGATTCGGCTCGCGATGCCGACGGCGAATGGCGCGTGCGTCGCGACGCCGGTGCGCCGGATGCGATCGAGGCGTTGCCGCTGCGCACGCTCGACTGGGTGGTCAGGGTGCAGGCGCTGGGCGCCGGAGAGATCGTGCTCAACTGCATCGCCGCGGATGGCACGCGTGCGGGTTATGACATTGAGCAGCTGCGGGCAGTGCGCGCCGTCTGCGATGTTCCCCTGATCGCCTCCGGAGGCGCCGGTGGCGTCGAGCACTTCGTGGCTGCGTTCATCGATTGCGATGTCGATGGTGCGCTGGCGGCGTCGCTTTTCCATACCGGTGCCCTGCGCATTCCCGAACTCAAGCGCGCGTTGCGTGCGCAAGGCCTGGAGATACGCGATGGGGGTTGAAATCCCGGCAGGATCGAAACGGACATCCTTCGACATCGACTCCCTCGATTGGGACAAGGGAGGGGGATTGCTGCCGGTCATCGTGCAGCACGCGCATTCGCTCGAGGTGCTGATGCTGGGTTACGCCGATCGGACAGCACTCGAGGCCACGCTCGCAACGGGACGCCTGACGTTTCATTCGCGCAGCCGCAACAGGCTCTGGACCAAGGGCGAGGCCTCCGGCAATTTTCTGGACCTCGTGTCGATGAAGGCCGATTGCGACCGCGATACGCTGCTGATTCTCGCGCTTCCCCACGGTCCCACCTGCCATCTCGGCACCTCGAGCTGTTTTCCCGCCGCGCCGAAGCTGTTTCTCGGCGAGCTCGATGCGCTGGTCGCCTCCCGGGTGCGCGAGCGCCCCGCAGGCAGCTACACGACCCGCCTGCTGGAGGCGGGCATCCCGCGCATCGCGCAGAAGGTTGGCGAAGAAGGCGTCGAGGTGGCGCTGGCTGCTGTCATGGCACCTGCTGCCACCGCGCCGCGGGGAACGGCCCCGATAGCGCGCGTGGCCGCAGAATCAGCGGCAGATTTGCCCACGGACGGGACCGGTGAGCAACCGGGCCAACGCGGCGCGACGCCCGCCGCCGGTACTGCGCTACTGAACGAAGCAGCCGATCTCGTGTATCACCTGCTGGTCCTGCTGCGCGTCAGCGGCCATCCGCTATCCGATCTCGATGGGATGCTGGCGGCACGTCATGCGGATGCCAACACTCCCTGACTCCAGCGTCAGCTGCGTCCGCGGACGAGCTTCAGGAGGAACAGACGGTGATGGCCGCGAACGACTCGACGCGGTCATGCCCATTGGCTTCGTCTCCCGCGCGAGGCTCGGGATAGTCCTCGCGTCGATCGACGAGCAGGGTCGCGAGTCCCGCCTCGCGGGCGGCGTCCAGTTCCGCGACGATGTCGGAGAGAAACAGGATGTCCACCGGCGGGCGTCCGAGCGACTCCGCGATGCGCGCGTAACTCCGGGGCTCACGCTTCCCGCCGATGGTGGTGTCGAACCAGGCATGGACCAGCGGCCCGAGATCGCCCTGCTCGCTGAAGCCGAAGAACAGGCGCTGGGCCTGCACCGAACCCGACGAATACACTGCAATCGTATTGCCCTGCACGTGCCAGGCACGCAGCGCCGCAGCCGCATCCGCGTAGAAATGCGCCCGGTAGTCGCCGCGTTCGTAACCCTCGCGCCACAGCAGTCCCTGCAGCGCCTTGAGCCCGGTGTGCTTGCGATCCTGATCGATCCACCCCTCGAGAGTTTCGGCGATGAGCCGGTCGTCGCAGGGCGCCCCGATCGCGATCGCGATGTCGTCGAGCCAGCGGCGAACTTCGGGGTCGGTGCCGTGTTCCGCGATGAACCCCCGCATGTGCTCGCGCGCGTAGGGAAAAAGCACGTCCCTGACGAAGGCGATGGAACTCGTGGTGCCTTCGATATCGGTGAGGATCGTCGATCGCGGCGATACCGGCACGCGCATCTAGTCTGTCGCTGCGGACGCGACGTCGAAGCGGGGAAACCGCTGCGCGATATCGGTGCCGGTGAAGTGTCCGACCCAGCCATCCGGTTCGGTGAAGAACCGGATCGCGACGAAAGAGGGCTCCGGCCCCATGTCGAACCAGTGCGTGGTGCCGTCAGGCACGGAGATGAAATCGTCCTTGACGCAGGTGATCTCGAAGACCCGCGCCCCGAGGTGCAGCGTGAACAGGCCCGAACCCGCAACGAAGAATCGCACCTCGTCTTCCTTGTGGAAATGCTCGTCGAGGAATTTCGCGCGCAACTCTGCACGCTGCGGGTTATCGGGCGCGATGCTGACCACATCGACGCTCTTGAATCCACGCTCGGCCGAAATCCGATCGATATCGGCGCGGTACGCGGCCATCACCGCTTCCGGGGAATCCCCGACGACAACGGGTTGCGATGCCCGCCACTGCTCGAAACCGACACCGACCATTGCCAGCTCGCGTACGATCTCGGCGCGATCGCGCGTGTCCAGCAGGGGATCGACGGGATTGTCTTCGTTGAAGATGCGCAGCCGGCTCATGGGGTCGATGCCTTCAGGGGGAGGTTGCCTCTGGTCATGCGTCCAGTCGCCTGAGTTCAAGCTCGCAGCCCAGCAGATACTCGAACGCTTCGAGATGCCTGCGTGCTTCGGCCATGTGCCGGCCCCAGGTGTAGAGTCCGTGCCCCTCGATCAGATACCCCCAGAGGCACTCCCGGCCGAGCAGCGCTTCGACGTCGGCGGCCAGCGCCGCCATGTCCTGGGTATTCGGCAGCACCGGAACATCGATCGTCGCTTCGTGTGTCGAGTTCCCGGCGAAGGCCTTGAGCAGTTCGTAGCCGGCAAGGCGGACGAACCCCTGCTTCGCGAACAGTCGCGATGCGACGGTCTGCACCTGCGAGTGCGTGTGCAACACGCAGCCGACCTTGTCGAAGCGTCGATACAGCTGCGTATGCAGCAGCGTTTCCGCCGAAGGTCGCGCGTCGCTTCCGACCGCGCGGCCGTCCAGATCGACGACCATGACGTCCTTGTCGGTCAGCTGGCCCTTGTCGCGGCCACTGACGGTGATGGCCGCATGGGACGCGTCGAGTCGCACCGAAAAATTACTCGAGGTCGCCGGTGTGTAGCCGGCTGCAGCGAGTTCCCGGGTATTGACGATGATCTCGCCCGCCGCGTGCAGGCGGCGGCGCTCGTCGTAGGGCAGGGGCGAGGACAAGTCGACGGAACCCATCAGGGAATGCGCGGGTTGCGGAACGCGCGCCATGCGATCCATACGGCGAGCGCACCGGCCAGTGCACCGACCAGCGTCGCGACCGGGGTCGAATACACCAGCAACGCGCAGGCGATGAGTGCCCCTACGCCGAGCAGGCGATCCGAAGTCGAAGGTGCGCGGACGGGAGTGCCGAGCAGGAGACTGAGGCCCGCGGCGATGTAAGCCATGACGACGAGGATGACCACCATGTTGATGATCGTCTCGAACTGCGTCGACACCGTCGGTGCCAGCGTCAGGATCGCGAACACGGTCATCGACATCGCCACGATGAGGAGGCCCCAGCCGGCCGAGCCATTGGCGCGCATGCGTCCGAACACGGCGGGCAGGAACCCGCGATGGGCGGCGCGGGCGCCCGATTCGCCGGAGACCAGCATCCAGCCACCCAGCGTTCCCGTGGCCTTGAGCGCGGCGGATGCGGCGATCAGCGGGATCGCCCACGCGCCGAACATCTGACCCGCGACCAGCGCGAACGGAGCGCCGGATGCGGCGAGCTCGGCGGCCGGAACGATGCCCATCACCAGTACCGAGGAAACCAGATAGATCGAGCCGGCGATCACGATGCCGCCGAGGGTCGCGAGCGGCACGTTGCGGTCCGGATCGCGCACGACCCCCGCGACCATCGCACCGGTTTCGAGACCGACGAAGGCCCAGAAGATGGGCGCAAGCGAGCCGAGCGTCACCGCAAGGTCCGACTGGCCTGAAACATTCCACGAGGCGCGATACACCTCTGTATCGAAACTGCCCCACCCGAACAACAGCACCACCCCGACCGGCAGCAGGCCGAAGATCACGCAGAATGACTGGAACCTGGCGATGGGACGCGGACCCAGGAGATTCAGCGCGAACATGAGCCAGATGAGTGCGATCTGGCCGAGCACCCGCACCCCCGTGCCGTCGCCGAACGGCAGCAGCAGGGCGAGGTAACCGAACGCAGCCACGGCGATCGCGTTGTTGCCGATCCAGGAAGAAATCCAGTAGAGCGTGGTGGCGAGAAAGCTCATGTCGCGACCGAGCGCGGGACGCACATAGTCGTCCGGCGACTTCATGTCCGGATACTCGCGCGCGAGGCGCGCGAAGGCGCCGCCCAGCGCGACCGCCAGCACGGTACCGAGCAGCCAGCTCAGCGCGGTGACGCCGCCGGATTTCGCCAGCGTTGCCGGCAGCAGGAAGAATCCGGATCCGATCATGTTGTTCGCGACGACAAAAGTCGCCAGCGCAGGACCGATCTTCTTCGCGGGGTCTGCCGTCATCGTCTGCCTGCGGTCGCGATCGGGGTCGTCGGGAGCAATGCCGAACCATCAGGGCACGCGGCCGATGGCACCATCGACCGCCCCCGGTGGCGCGCGATCAGCTCGAGCGCAACTTGCTGTGCCAGTAGCCATAGCCGAAATAGATCGCCAGCCCTATCGCAGTCCAGCTCACGAACAACACCCAGTGTTCGCGGAACGGTTGCCAGAACAGGTACAGACAGGAGAGCACGCCAAGCGGGCAGACCACGATCGCGAACGGGACCCGGAACGGCCGGGGCAGGGTGGGGCGCGTGCGCCTGAGGATCAGCACCCCGGCGCAGACAGTGGCGAACGCGAGCAGCGTACCCATCGACACCATCTCGCCGAGCAGACCGATCGGCAGGAAGCCGGCCAGGGTGGCGGCGACGACGCCGACGATGATCGTGCCGATGTATGGCGTCCGATGCTTCGGGTGCACCTTTCCGAAAATTTTCGGGATGAGACCGTCGCGCGCCATGGTGTAGAAGATGCGCGGCTGCGCCATCAGCATCACCAGGATCACCGACGACAGCCCGGCGATAGCGCCGATCTCGACCAGCGTCTTCAGCCAGAGCAGGCTCGGGTAGGCCTCGAGTGCGGTGGCAACGGGCTTGGGGGTTCCGAGCTGCGAGTACGGCAGCATGCCGGTCAGCACCATGCAGACGATGATGTAGATGATCGTGCAGATGACCAGCGATCCAAGAATTCCGATCGGCATGTCGCGTTGCGGATTCTTCGCCTCGCCCGCGGCGGTCGACACCGCGTCGAAGCCGATGTACGCGAAGAACACGATCGCGGCTGCCCGCACCACGCCATCCATGCCGAACCGGCCCGGGCCTTCGTTCGCGGGAATGAAGGGTTGCCAGTTGGCGGTGTCGACGAACTGGAGCCCGAAGCCGACGAACAGGAAGATGACCGTCAACTTGATCGCGACGATGACGGAATTCACTGCCGCGGACTGCGTGATGCCGCGATAGCACAGCGCGCTGATCAGCGTGACGATGAAGACCGCCGGCAGATTGATGACCGATCCGGTGCGGACAAATTCGCCCGCCACGACGCCGAAAGGCGCGGTCGCAAAGGCGTCGGGAATCGGCATCCCGAGCGTGCCGAGGAAGCTGTTGAGATAGCCCGACCAGCCCACGGCAACGGTGGACGCCGCGAAGAGATATTCGAGAACGAGGCACCAGCCGATGAACCAGGCGACGAACTCGCCGAGCGTCGCGTATGAGTAGGAGTAGGCACTGCCGGAAACCGGCATCATCGCGGCGAACTCGGCGTAGCAGAGTCCGGCGAACGCACAGGCGATGCCGGCCAACACGAAGCTGAGGACGATCGCGGGTCCCGCGTGCTCGGCTGCTGCCTGTCCCGTCAGTACGAATATCCCCGCGCCGATGACGGCGCCGATCCCGAGCAGGATCAACTGGGTGCCGGTCAGCGTCCGCTTCAGCGTTGCCTCGCCCTCGAGGGAACCCTCGACCGGCTCGCCGGCATCGACGTGAGGTGCAGGTTCAACCGGCTTGATGCGAAAGAGGCCACTGGACATTCGCTGATCCCCCTGGATGATGGCGGTCCGGTGATCGGGCCGGCCTCTTCGTACCGCCGCGCGGAACTCACGGTTTGGGTACCTTGCCCGAGCGCGGCGCCATTCACAAGCACTCCCGGTCAACGCCGGCGCGACGCGTCCAGTAGCCGCATCACGGGGGTTGCCGTCAGGCCGTGCACGATGATCGACAGCAGCACGACGAAGCCCACGGTCGCCCAGAGCTGGCGCGCCTGCACGATCTCGGCGTGATTGATCGCGAAGGCGACGTAGTAAATGGACCCGATGCCACGCACTCCGAAGGCAGCGATGGCCAGCCGCTCGCGCGACGACAGCGACGTTCCCGCGAGCGCGAGCCAGCCCGTGAGCGGCCGCACCCCGAACACGAAAACCAGCCCGAAAACTGCCGCGCCAGGGGTCAGGTGATCCAGCAGCCCCTTGGCATAGGCACCTCCGAGCAGCACCAGCAGGATCGCCATCAGCAGACGCTCGCACTGGCCGGCGAACTCTTCCAGCGACTTGTGATAGGCGTGGTCGCGCTCGTACTGGCGGATGGCGAGCGCCGCCACGAACACCGCGAGGAACCCGTAGCCCCCGACGATCTCCGTGAGGCCGTAGATCGCGAGCGCGAGCGCCAGCGAAGCCAGCCCGTCGTTGAACTGCGCCGGCCGCTCGGGCGACGACTGCCGGAACAGGAACCACATACCGGCCCAGCCCAGCGCCCAGCCCAGCGCCACCCCACCGAGGATCCTGAGCAGGAATTCGCGCCACCACCAGTCGGCCAGCCAGTCGAACCCCGGCACCAGCGTGCTGCTCATGGCGATCGCCGCCCACACGAAAGGAAATGCCAGCCCGTCGTTGAAACCCGCTTCGGTACTGAGCGCCATGCGCACGGGATCCTCGCCGCCTTCGTGAGGCGCGTTGACCTGCACATCGGAAGCGAGCACCGGATCGGTGGGCGCGAGCACGGCTCCGAGGAGCAATGCCGTCGCCATCACGAATCCGCCAAGCCAGTAACCGAGCGCTGCGGCGAGCGCGATGGCCAGCGGCATCGCGATCGCGAGCAGCCGCCAGGTGATGTTCCAGCGACGCCACCCGAACGGCGTATCGATACGCAGCCCGACGCTCATGAGCGCCACCACCACCACGAGTTCCGTCAGTTTCTCGGTGAGCACCGGCGCGAGGAACGGGTCGGGGTAGGGAAGCGGGAGCTCCCAAGGTAACGAATAGAGGACGAAACCCAAACCGACGTAGACCATCGGAAAGGAAAGGACGTGGCGCTTGAGCCGGTGCGGCAGCCAGGTGGCGCCGAGCAGGGCGAGTCCCAGCACCGCCAGGGACAGCGCGTAGGGGTTCCGCATCACGACGTCGATCAAACCGATGCTCCTGACTGCGCGGACGCGGCAACAATGCGGCTTGCCCTGACCGCGCAGGCGCCGCGGTTGGCTTCCGGCAGGAGCGCGACCACGCGGCTAGTCGGCACGGCCGGCGAACTCGCCGGTCAGGGTGCTGACGAGGACGCGCTCCCCGGTGCGGATGTATTCCGGTACCTGGATCTCTAGGCCCGTCGCAAGTCTCGCGGGCTTGGGGCGTTTGGTTGCCGTGCCCCCCTTGAGTTCCGGCGGCGTCTCGAGCACTTCGATGGCGACGCTGGCCGGCAGCTGCAGCGCGACCGGCAGGTCATCGATGATCTGCACGAAACAGCCTGCGAGCCCATCGGTAATGAAACCGGACGCGTCCCCCACGACATCGGCATCGAGCGGGTACTGCGTGAAGTCCTCGTCGTCGAGGAATACGAAGGCGTCGCCGTCCTTGTACGAGAACGTCACGGGACGCCGCGACAGCTCGATCTCGCGAAGCTCGTCCTCGGCACGCAGGCTGAGATCGAACTTGCTGGCGCCCGGCACGCTGTACAGGGTGAAACGGTAGGTGATGTTGCCGCCACGCGCACTGGGAGAGCTGCGCTCGATATCGCGGACCTGGTAGACGCGGCCGTTGTGCTCGACCACGTTGCCGCGTTTGACGTCATGGGCCTTCATGGATTTCCGTTGCGTGGACGTCGACGGTTCTGGTGCTCATTTCGGTGCAAGTCGCACTGCGCCGTCGAGGCGAACGGTCTCGCCGTTGATGTAGCGGTTGGTCAGCACAAAGGCAACAGCATCCGCGAATTCCTCGGGTCGACCCAGCCGCGAAGGAAACGGAATCGACGCAGACAGGGACTGCTGGACGCCTTCAGGCATGCCGTCGACCATCGGCGTCCAGAAGATGCCGGGCGCGATCGTGACCACGCGAATGCCGAAGCGCGCCAGCTCACGGGCCATGGGCAACGTCATGCCGACCACGCCGCCCTTGGAGGCGGCATACGCAGCCTGCCCGACCTGCCCGTCGAAGGCAGCGATGCTCGCGGTGTTGACGATGGCGCCGCGCTCCCCATCCTCGCCGGCCTCGTTGTGCTGCATGAGGTTCGCGCAGGCCTTCGCGACGTTGAAGCTGCCCACGAGGTTGACCAGCACGGTGCTCCGGAACTGCGCCAGCGGCACCGGACCCTCCCGGCCCAGCATCCTGCCCGCACCGAGGATGCCCGCGCAGCTGATCGCCGCGTTGAGCCCGCCGAGAAACTGCTGCGCCGTGGAGACGTTGCCGGCAACTGCCACTTCATCGGTCACGTCGGTCGCGAAGTAGCGCGCCCTGCGGGCTCCGAG
>JBGTIG010000264.1:0-4008 GCA_041745755.1 Lysobacterales bacterium | reverse complement strand
TCCTCACGCTGCCCGGGGTCGAGCGCTACGCCTGAGCAGGGTTCGGTCCTTCCCGCCAGCACCTGCTGGCCGCGCGTGCGGAGCCCCCGTTCCCCGCATCGCTGATTGCCTGGAGCACGCGCAGCAGGAACCGGCCAAGTGTGTGAAGTTGCCCGCGCGGGCAGCGCCGCCCGGCTGCAGCCGTCGCTTCCGTCGAGAACGGGAAATTCTCGGGTCAGGAGTCGGGCGGCAGAATCGTTCGAGGAGACACTGCGATAGCGCGGGTTGCAGGAAGACATCAGACGAGGCGCATACCTGGAAGGTTGTGTCGAGTTCGAGCGCTTTTGCGGCCGTCGATAGCGCGGTCGCAGCCGGAAGGGCTTCTGCCGCCGGGACTGCTAGAACAGCTCCGCCTGCGGCGACGGTGGCCGCGGTCTGGCTGGCGCGCGAAACCCCGCACAGTCGAGATCGACGCGACCGCCCGGAAAACCAAGGCGCGCCTTCGCCTTGCGATAGCGCGCGGCGAAGAGGTCGGCGAACACGCCCTCGCCCCGCATGCGCGACCCGAAGCGCGGATCGTTGTCGCGACCGCCCCGCATCTGCCGCACCAGGCTCATCACGTGCGCGGCGCGATCGGGGAAGTGGAGCTCGAGCCAGTCGCGGAACAGCTCCCTGATCTCGTGCGGGAGCCGCACCAGGACGTAGCTGCAGTCGCGCGCACCGGCGTCGTGTGCCGCACCGAGCAGCGCCTCGATCTCGTGATCGTTGATCGCCGGGATGATCGGCGCCGTCATCACGCCCACCGGCACGCCGGCCTCCGCGAGCGTGCAAACGGTCCTGAATCGCCGGTGCGGTGCCGAGGCGCGCGGCTCCATCTTCGCGGCGAGCCGGTTGTCGAGCGTGGTGATCGAAAGAAGGCACTGCACCAGATTCGCCTGCGCCAAGGGCACCAGCAGGTCGAGATCGCGCTCGATCAGCGCGTTCTTGGTGATGATCGTGCAGGGATGCCGGGTCTCGAGCAGAAGCTCGAGTATGCCCCGCGTGATCCGGTACTCGCGTTCGATCGGCTGGTAGGGATCGGTGTTGGCGCCGAGATTGATCGGCGACACCTGGTATCCGGGCTTCGCGAGCGTCGCGCGCAATACGTCGACCGCGTTGGTCTTGGCGGTCAGTTTCGTCTCGAAGTCGAGCCCGGGCGAGAGATCGAGATACGCATGCGAGGGCCGCGCGTAGCAGTACACGCACCCATGTTCGCAGCCGCGATAGGGATTGATCGAGGCATCGAACGGAATATCCGGCGACTCGTTGCGTGACACGATCGACCGCGCGCGCTCTTCCACCACGGTGGTGCGCGGCGGCGAAGCCGGCTCGCCATCCACGAACCAGCCGTCGTCGACGGCTTCGGTGTGCGCTTCGAAAAAGCGGTTCGGCAAGTCGCGCGCACTGCCGCGCCCCTTGATGACTGCGTCGGGGCGCGGCGTGTCCGGAATTCGCGGCGGGCGGAATGGGGAAGCCATCCACGCATTCTCGCGCGCCGGGTCTCGCTACGCGCGACGGTCATTGCTACCCGGACACGCTTCCCGGAATCGCCGCCAGCGACGACACCCACAGCAACACCCGGCTGCCGACACCGTTCACCGCATCCGCAACCGCATCGCTTCCTGCCCCTGTAGGAGCGTCTCGCCGCGCACAGCGCGGCGTGGCGCGATAGCGAAATGGCCCACGGCGATGCGCCGGCATCCAGCCCGCTGCCGTCCCTTCGCTCCAGGTCAATCTCCTACGCAACACGACGCCCGAACGCACTTCGCACCCCCTCGCGGCGCGTGCATCATTGCCACATGCAGCCTCCTCACCAACGCGCGCTTCGACGGGGACGCCGCTCCATAGCGGGCGGTTGCCATGTCGTCACCACTGTAACGAGCGGCAGAGAACGTCGGTTCGAAGACTTCGATGTTGGCCGCCGCGTCGCTCACATCATCGATCGCGGAGCGTTCCGGCGAGATTCCGAGGTCCTCTGCTGGGTGCTGATGCCTGATCATTTGCACGCACTTGTGCAAATCGGCGAATCCGACGATCTATCCCGCCTCGTATCGCGATTGAAGCGCGCTGCCGCTGCTGCGGCGAACGCAGCCCAGACCACGTCCGGACGCGTGTGGCAACGCGGGTTCCACGATCGCGCAGTGCGCCGCGAAGCGGACCTTCGGCGGTGCGCCCGTTACATCGTGCTGAATCCGGTGCGGGCGGATCTGGTCCGATGCGTGGGGATGTATCCGTTCTGGAATGCGATTTGGCTGTGATGGGGGGGAATCGCGCCACGCCGCGCTTCACGGGGCGTCACGGGAATCGCGCCACGCCGCGCTGTGCGCGGCGAGACGCTCCTACAAGGGGAACGACGCGCCGGGTGAGGGCAGGCGACGGCCGTTGCGGTGTCCCCTCACGGAGCTTCACGGGGCGTCACGGGAATCGCGGTGAGGCTTGGGGAATCGCGCCACGCCGCGCTGTGCGCGGCGAGACGCTCCTACAATCACGGGGCGTTACAGCGCCTTGATGACTTCGTCGGCGAATTCGCTGCATTTGACTTCGGTGGCGCCCGGCATGAGGCGCGCGAAATCGTATGTAACGCGCTTGTTGGCGATCGCGCGGTCCATCGCGCCGATGATCGCGTCCGCGGCTTCGGTCCAGCCGAGGTAGCGCAGCATCATCTCGCCGGAGAGGATCACCGAACCCGGGTTGACCTTGTCGAGGTCCGCGTACTTCGGCGCGGTGCCGTGCGTCGCCTCGAATACCGCGTGGCCCGTCAGGTAATTGATGTTGGCGCCGGGCGCGATGCCGATGCCACCGACCTGCGCGGCCAGCGCGTCGGACAGGTAATCGCCGTTGAGGTTGAGCGTCGCCACCACGTCGTACTCGGCGGGTCGGAGCAGGATCTGCTGCAGGAACGCGTCCGCGATCGAGTCCTTGATGATGAGGCCCGCACCCGGCTTGCCCTCGGGGATGACGTGCCACGGTCCGCCATCGAGTTCGACCGCGCCGTAGAACTCGCGCGCGACCTGGTAGCCGAAGTCGCGGAACGCGCCTTCGGTGAATTTCATGATGTTGCCCTTGTGCACCAGCGTCAACGACTTCGACTTGTTCCTGATCGCGTAATCCAGCGCAGAATGCACGATGCGCTCGGTGCCGAGGTAGCTGACCGGCTTGATGCCGATGCCGACCTGCACATCGAGCTTGCGCGCGGGCGCACCTATCGTTTCCAGCAGCTGCTGCCAGTCGTCGGATTTTTCCTGCGTGCCGAAGCGGATCTTGTCGAACTGCTTCGGAAACTCCGTCTTGAGGAAGGACAGGAACTTCTTCGCGTCCTCCGATCCCGGCGCGAACTCGATACCGGCGTAGATGTCCTCGGTGTTCTCGCGGAAGATCGTCATGTTGATCTTGTCCGGTGCGTTCACCGGGGAGGGCACGCCCTCGAACCAGCGTACGGGCCGCAGGCACACGTAGAGATCGAGCATCTGCCGGAGCGCGACGTTGAGCGACCGGATGCCGCCACCGACCGGCGTCGTCAACGGTCCCTTGATCGAAACGAGGTAATCCCGGCACGCATCGACGGTCGATTCCGGCAGCCAGTCGCCAACGGCATTGAAGGCCTTTTCGCCGGCGAGGACTTCCATCCACATGAGCTGGCGCTGGTCTCCGTACGCCTTCGCGACCGCGGCATCGAGCACCCGCACCGCGGCGCGCCAGATGTCGGGCCCGGTACCGTCGCCTTCGATGAAGGGAATGATCGGCTTGTCGGGAACCGTGAGCCTGCCGCGATCGTTGGTGATGCGCTGGCCGCCGGGCGGCGGCGTCAACGGCTCCGCGCGCGCAGGCGCAGTCGGCTGCTTGGATGAAGTCTGCGCAGTGGCAGCGTCGGTCATGGCGGTCCCCTTGTGGCGTTTGGCGTCGCGCTCCGATCGCACCCCTGCGGGACGCGGGCACCGGCATTGCGAGGGGCGCATTGTCGCAGACGCCGCGCCGCTTTCGTCACCCGCA